>NZ_MKXT01000030.1:0-24727 GCF_001913985.1 Corynebacterium sp. S5S1 | reverse complement strand
GCAAAACCCTGGGCTTTCAAACACCAGCCGAGAAAATGGCCGCACTGATAAACTCAACCGAAACATAAGAAGTGTTTCCACGACCACTAGAATCCGCCAGTTCGCGAAGTTCCCCAGCGAAGCTTGTCCGCGACCGACGGTACAACGTCGGATTCCTAGCCGGCTTGCTTATCTTGCTGCACGGTGCGCCTATTGGTGCCGCGTTTTCGCACCTCCACGAACGGTGCGCGGACAGTCCTGGCGGTTCCGCGGCGGTTGACGAAATGGGGTTCGGAGCGGGGTCTGGTTCACCTGGTAGGCATGGCAGCGTGGAACATTTTGTTAGGGTCCGTGGAACACTAGGCGCGAGGGGGTGGGGTTGGAGCAGGTGGAGGAGTTTTCTGAAAGCCCCGAAGTCTCGAGACGTCGTTCCGCTTGGTGTCTCAAAGATTTTCGTTTTCTGCTGCCCCAGAAACTCAAAAACCAAGCGTCTGGAAAGACACGGATGCTCTACGGGGCAGGGAAACTATCCAAGAAGATTGTGGTCCAGCTGCGGGCATTAAGCACCATAGCCGCACCCGTCACACCGGCCTTTGATATTGCTCTGTACTGGCGACGCGCGCCTAGAACCGCCTCTGAAGGTGCTAAGAGCACCAGCGCCGGGCCCCACGCGGCATTCTTTCAGCATTCTTCCCTTCGATGCCGAAAGCCGCTGAATATCAATGTCCTAGAACCAGACACACCCTAGAGCACAATGCCATAAACTCAGACAGTTCAGGTATCGGGGATTTTGTCCGTGGACAAACGCATTGCTGCTAGGAACACTGCGTGAAGGCTGCTGCCCCACCAACGGTGGGGCCATCCAAAATGATGACTCCTCGGCCGACGGAGAGGAGCACTGGGATTATCCAGTCTCACCCGTGTAGGCGCTTCTCGGTTTCAGCGCCAGCCTCGCCCATCGTTAGCTATCTACTACTGCCGAGACTTAGCTTCTTGGAACTCACCGATGGCATTGCCAAGCGCTGCGATGAATGCAATCAGGCCTATCGTAATAAGGATATGGCCAAGACCAGCGATACCAGAAATCATTGCAGAAGATTCCTCTCCCAGTACGGTCAGACATCCGTGCCAGATCATGACGCCGACAGTAACGACCACACCGACGTTATAGAGCCAGAAGAACGCATTGAACTGACCTCGACTGCGCGACAGGCCGAAGACCTTCTCCAATACCAAAAAGATAAGACTCATCATGAAACCGAGCGCTAGCAAGTGAGTGTGCGCCACGCTTAGCTGAGTGAACTCGCCCGCGGGGAAATCGTTGGCACGCGTGAATTCTCGGTAGAACACGCCAGCGCCCAAGCCCAACACGAGGTAGAAAATAGATGCCCAATACAAAGCTTTCATGGTCATTCTCCTTCCCAACCGCTGCCACGGCTGGATTAGCGATGGATCAAATACTCTAAGGACTCATTTTTCTACATTCATCCCCGTTTTGAATCACAGGGCTGGTTGAAGCTGCAATCAACCAGTCGGTTGATCATTCCGATATTTGAAAACGACGCGCTCCACTGCTTTTTATTCACTGACATCGAGCCGTAGGGGTTCGCCCAGTTTCACCAAGAACCTTTGGCAAGCTCATCCTCAAAAGTCAGCAACCCTGAGTTTTACTTCGTGTTTCTGAAATAATGAACTCTATGGATTCTCTCGACCACAATATTTCATTTACCGATCAAGGTATGCCCACCCACCAAGATCTAGTAGTCCCAATCCTGAAAGCGGTTAACGAGCTCGGAGGTTCTGGGAAGACCAACGAGGTTAATGAAACCGTCCTTGAGATTCTTCCCGAAGCCGAATCGCTCCTTCAAATTGCCTTCCCGAATCGCCCTAAGGATTCGGTATTGATGAGTCGTATTGCTTGGGGCCGCTCAACCGCGAAACGCGTCGGCGCGCTGGAACAGCCTACGCAGGGAATGTACCTACTTACAGAAATCGGCGAGCAGATACTCAAGCTTTCAGACAGAGACGCACTTATCAAGGTTAAAGATCTCGACCGTCAGGCTTCTCGTGCGAAGCGAAAGCAAAAGAAACTAGAAGAACAAAATGTAGCTCAGGTTAGCGAAGACGTACCAGACGAAGATATTCTTTCGGACTCTAATGAAGAAGAAAAAGAGAGCGACTGGAAAAGTCAGCTGCTTGAACGTCTTCACCAGCTCCCGCCCGAGGGTTTTGAAAAATTCATCATATATTTGCTGCGCCGGCAAGGGCTACAATTACAACACACTGGAGGTTCCGGAGACGAGGGAGTCGATGCAATTGGTACAGCACCTTTGAGCCCCGTCCTCTCCTCCCGTGTTGCTGTTCAAATTAAGCGTTATGCACCAGAAGGAAAACCGATTGGTCGAGAAACCGTCGCTCTCTTCCAACGCGATGCCCAGACAAAAGGTGCTGAACGCGCCATTCTCGTTACCCTCAGCAGGTTTACCGACCCCGCTCGAAAAGCTGCCACCTCGACTGTACCGACGGTGGATCTAATTAGTGGTGACCGCCTCGCAGAACTAATCCGAGCAGATGGGGAATCAGGCGTCAAACTTCGACCCACGGTTGATCCTAAATGGTTCGACAAATTCGAATAACCAAGTTTCACTCCACCAACTGAAGGCGCTGACTACCGATGACCGAAGCTTCCAAGCAGTACACCATAGACCTCACCCGCCTCGATACCGCCCAATACCGAGCTACCAATTCCGCGGGAGCCAGCGTTGAGTTTGGCAGTGGTGAGGGGCTCCTCTCCCCTGTTGAACTCTTGCTCGCAGCCGTTGCGGGGTGTTCGGCGGTAGACGTGGACGTGGTGACATCCCGGCGCGCGGAACCGGATTCTTTTGATGTGCACGTGGAAGGCGACCGAGTAAATGAGGACGGGGCATCGCGTTTGTCAGAGGTGCGAGTGGGCTTCGATCTATCGTTCCCGGATACGCCGGAAGGCAACCAAGCGCGCAAGCTGGTGGACAACCTGATTCGCATCTCCCACGAGAAGGACTGCACGGTATCGCGCACGGTTGAGAACCCCACGCGGGTGAAGTTCAGCAACGACTCGAAATAGTTCCCCGGTGTAAATGCGCGACATGCGGTTTCGCTCCGGGAATGACCCCAGACCCGCTGCTATGGTGCAATTGTTAACCACTGTGACAAATGTGATTACTGCAGGAGCTCAACATGTCACCATCTTTCTCCCGTCGCGGTCTTTTTAAGGTCGGCGCTCTCGCCCTAACCGCAGGTGCTATCGGCGCTGCCGCACCGAATGCAGCGGCACTCGGACCGGTGCGCGGCACCATCATTGATTTCTCCGCCGGCGTACCTTCCCCGCAAGCAATTAAGAATGCCGGCCACATGGGCGCGATTCGCTACGTCTCCGACAAGCGCCCCGGCGCGGCCTGGATGACCGGCAAGCCGGTAACCCTCAAGGAGACCAAGGCGAATGCAGCAGCGGGTCTGCCCACGGCGTCGGTCTACCAATTCGGCCGTGCGGAAACCGCCGATTGGAAGCAAGGCGCAGCAGGTGCGGCAGTACACGCGCCGAAAGCGATTGCGCTACACAAGAAGGCAGGCGGCCCCACCAACCGCCCGATCTACATCGCCATCGACGATAACCCCACCCGCGAGCAGTACACCCGCCAAATTCGCCCGTACCTGCAGGCATTCTCCAAGACGCTGGAGCTGGCTGGCTACCAAACAGGTGTCTACGGCAACTACAACACTATTGAGTGGGCGATCCAGGATGGCATCGGCAAGTACTTCTGGATGCACGACTGGGGTTCTAACGGCAAGATTCACCCGCGCACTACTATCCACCAGCTGCCGCACGGCAAGCAACAGACCATCGGCGGCGTCATCGTTGACGTCAATGAGGTCTATGCCGAAGACTGGGGACAGTGGACGCCTGGCAAGTCCGCGGCACCTGCACCGGCAAAGAAGCCGACCACCAAGAAGCCACAGCCAAAGCCGCAGCCGCAGACCAAGGCCCCGAGCAATGGCTCGTCCGACTTGGTCAATCAGCTGAGTTCGCAGCTGCAGAGCAAGCACCCAGAGCTACCAGAACTTCCGCAGGTCACCGCCAATGGCGTGACCTTTAATGGCAAGACGCTGAGCAACGATCAGATTCGTCAGCTAGCGAAGATCGTCGCAGAAACGGTTGCAAAGGCGCGGTAGTACTACTTCTTAGAGGGCTCGGAGGTTTTCTCCGAGCCCTTCTTTTTGTCTGCGGACTTCTTTTGGAACGTGGTGGATTCGCTAGTGGGCTCCTTGGACAAGGACTTTTCCTTCTTGCCCTTGCCAGATTTCTCGTCCTTGTCCTTCTTACTGGAGGAGGTAGTAGAGGTCTCCGAGGTGGAGGTCTCAACCGGTGGGACGTCCTCGCCATCTTTGTACTTAAGGAAGCGCTCGGTGGCCGTGCCCAGATTCTTCCCCGTCACCTCGTCCTTGACGTAGTCGGTGAGGTCATCGGATGAGCCGTTAATAGAGGCGGCGGCGACGAAGTTCTCGCCAAAGGAGACCGAGGAGTTAATGGACTTGTCATTAGACCATCCCCACTTGCTGCCTACCACGTTGGAGAGCTTGGCGGTGCCGTAATCCTGGCGGTAGCCATCCTCCGAGATGGGATCAGCATGCGCCATGGCTACCAGCACTGGGTGAGTTTCATCGCGCTCAATGAGCTGCGAGATGAAGCTGGCGACGTCATACGTGGAGGTTTGCGAGTAGCCCCATTGCTCGCCCGCCTTGGTGGATTCGAGGTTGAATTCATCGGCAATGGTGTCGATGGACTCTGGGTATTTATCAAAGAGGTCTTCGGCGGACTTATCGGAGGAGCTAGCAATCATATCCAGCGCCTCATATTTGTCCTCGTACTCGCCCTTTTCCATTACGTAGGTGGCGATGTAGAGCTTAATGAGACTGAGCGCCGGGCGAGCCTCGTGCTCGGAGGCAGAGCCCATGTGCATGCCATCGTGCAGGCGGATATAGGTAACCGAGCGCCCCTCATCACCTTCTAGAAACTCATTGGTTTCTGGTGGGACGTCGCGGTTGGTGTCTGTTGCTTCCGAGGGGGCGTCGGCAAGCGCGTCGCTTTCACGCTCGCTATTGCTGCACGCAGTGGTGGTCAAGGCGAGCATGCATACGGCCAAAGCGGCACCAGCCTTAACTGATGCCGCCTTGCGGTTCAACGACGTTTTAAACACGTCGATATATGTTACCGGTTGAGTGCACTATTTAGGCAATTAATGCTGCACAGGTGCCTCGACGCCCACGCCGGTAAGGGAGCGAACTTCCATCTCTGCGGAAAGCTCCTCAAAGTTATCCGGCTTGGTCATGATGGATACCAACCAGCCAACGAAGAAGGACAGCGGAATGGAGACCAAGCCCGGCGAGGAAAGCGGGAAGATGGCCCAGTCCGCGCCTGGGAACATGGAGCTCTCAGAACCGGAGACTGCCGGGGAGAAGAAGATGAGCACCAGGCAGGAGACCACGCCGGTGTACATGGAGGCCACCGCGCCCGCGGTGTTGAACCGGCGCCAGTACAGGGAGTACAGGATGGTCGGCAGGTTGGCGGAGGCCGCCACCGCAAACGCGAGGGAGACTAGAAAGGCCACGTTCTGGGTCATGGCCAGGATGCCCAAGATGATGGAGACGATGCCAAGGACCACCACGGTGGCCTGGGAGACGCGGACCTGCTCAGCCTCGGTGGACTCGCCGTTGCGGATAACCGCGTGGTAGATATCGTGCGCAATGGATGCAGAGGCGGTAATGGCCAGGCCAGCAACCACGGCGAGCACGGTAGCGAAGGCCACGGCGGAAATAATCGCCATGAAGATAGAGCCGCCGATCTCGAGCGCGAGTAGTGGCGCTGCGGCATTGGCGCCGCCCGGGGCGTCGAGAATGCGGTCCGGACCCACCAGTGCTGCCGCACCGTACCCCAGGACCAGGGTCATAAGGTAGAAGGCACCGATAATAACGATCGCCCAGGTAACGGAGCGGCGCGCCTCGGTAGCGGTGGGCACGGTGTAAAAGCGCATCAGCACGTGCGGCAGGCCGCCCACGCCGAGCACCAGGGAAATGCCCAAGGAAATAAAGTCCAGCTTGGTGGCGGTGGTGGCGCCGTACTTCAGGCCCGGAGCCATGATGTCCTTGGCCTCGTAGCCCTTCTCTTTAATCTGCTCGGAAGCGGCGTGCATGTCGATGGCGTTATTAAACAGGGTGCTAAAGCCGCCGCGCAGGGCAATGAAGACCAAGAAACACATGATGACCACGCCGGCTACCAGGAGCACGGCCTTGATCATCTGCACGTAGGTGGTGCCTTTCATGCCGCCGACCAGGACGTAGACAATCATGAGCACGCCCACGATGCCCACGACGAAGGCCTGCCACTTGAACTCATGGATATCCAGCAGTACCGCAACCAAGGAGCCGGCGCCGGCCATCTGCGCGATGAGGTAGAAGAGCGTGACGAAGAGGGTGGCGATAGACGCCGCCACGCGCACGGGCTTTTGCTTCAGGCGGAAGGACAGGACGTCCGCCATGGTAAAGCGGCCGACGTTACGCATGGGCTCGGCAACGAGCATGAGTGCTACCAGCCAAGCAACGAAGAAGCCTACCGAGTACAAGAAGCCGTCGTAGCCGTTGAGTGCCACAGCGCCAACGATACCCAGGAACGATGCAGCGGAGAGGTAGTCACCGGAGATGGCCAGGCCGTTCTGGCGTCCGGAGAAGGTGCCGCCGCCGGTATAAAAGTCCGAGGCCTTCTTCGTGGTCTTTCCGGCGCGCAGCACCACCGCCATGGTGATGAAAAGGAAGATGCCGAAAATAGAGATATTCAAGATGGGATTGCCGGCGGAAGATTCTGCGGCGAGGGTGGTGGTAGTCATTAGTTGCCCTCCAGCTCTTCACGGATGGCGGCCGACTTCGGCTCGATATTCTTATTGGCGTACTTCACGTAGATCCACGTGATGATGAAGGTGGTGAGGAACTGGGCTAGGCCGAAAACCAGCCCGACGTTCCAGCCACCGCCGAGCTCGATCGCCATGAAGTCAGGGGCAAACACGGCGGCTAGAACGTAGACCACGTACCACACGAAGAAGGCCACGGTCATAGGGAAGGTAAAACTCCGGTAGGTGCGGCGCAGCTCGCCGAATTCGGCGGAGTCGCGCATCGCAATGAACTCGCTGCCAGTGGGTTCGCGGCGCGAGACAGGAGTTGCAGCTACGTCACTCATAGAGCATCGTCTCCTTGGGTGAGAGGAACTTAGGTCACACGAGATAGTGTGTTATTTCTCACTATCCACGCTGATCTGTAAGTTACAGAACATTTTCTGCAAGGTTGTAAACTCTGCCAAGAAAAGCTTCCACTCCCCCACCCTTTTAACCCCATAGGCTTCACTGAACTGGAATAACATCTTTAGCAAACTACCCCCGAAGGAAGAATTTTTTACCCCTTGTAAAGATTGTTAACAGCCGCTTGGCAAAAGAAAAAGCCCCTGTGAGGGGGCTTAATCGGCGGTTGATGTTACTCTTCGTTGCCTGGGAATTCGCGCGGGTCATTGAACATGCGGCCAAAGCCTTCCTGGCCCTCAAGGGCGTCAATGGCAGATACTTCCTCCGCCGTGAGCTCTAGCTCGGTGGCAGCCAAGTTTTCTTTCAGGCGCTCAGTGCGCGCGGACTTCGGGATCACGGATATGTCTTTAGACATGAGATAAGCCAGGACAACCTGTCCCTCGGTGGCCTCGTGGTCAGCAGCAGCCTGCTCAATCACGGGGTTATTGAGCACAACGCCGCGCGCCAACGGGGCCCATGCCTCGGTGACGATGTCATTATCGTGGTGAAAGGCGCGCAGGCTGGACTGAGTAAAGCCCGGGTGGAGCTCCACTTGGTTGAGCACCGGAGAAATGCCGGTGGTGGAAATTAGGTCTTTGAGCACGTCCTCGTAGAAATTAGCCACGCCGATGGACGCAATCTGGCCCATACCCTGCAGGCGGGCGATAGCCTCAAAGGTCTCGTTGTACAGGCCACCCTGCGGCCATGGCCAGTGGATAAGATACAGGTCGAGGTAGTCCAGCTGCAGATCCTTTAGCGACTGCTGGAATGCCTCTTCCACCTTGTGCTCCCCCTGGTGGGAGTGCCATACCTTGGAGGTAATAAAGAGCTCATCGCGGGTGACGTCGCCGGCATCCATTGCCTGCTTCAGGGCGGTGCCTACCGCCTCTTCATTCTTGTAGAGCGTGGCGGTATCGAAGTGGCGGTAGCCCAAATCGATGGCCTCGCGGATGACGCGGATGCATTCCTCGTCATATAGCTTGTACGTACCCAAGCCCAGCTGGGGCATTTCGCGGTCATCATTGAAAGTTACGGTTGGCACAGTCATGTCCTCCATTGTGCCGCAGTTTTTCTGACCGCGCCGAAAACGACGAAACCCCAGGGCAAACCCTGGGGTCGAGCGCTTCTAGTCGGCGCGGATGAGGTCAATGATAAAGACCAAGGTGCGGCCGGATAGCGGGTGCGCGCCACCGGCGGGGCCGTAGGCCTTTTCCGGCGGGATGATGAGCTTGCGGCGACCGCCCACCTTCATTCCCGGAATGCCCTCTTGCCAGCCGGCGATGAGACCGGTCAGCGGGAACTCGATGGACTGGCCACGGTCCCACGAGGAATCGAATTCTTGGTTGGTCTCGTATTCAGCGCCGACGTAGTGGACCTCCACTACGGCACCAGGCTGTGCCTCAGCACCGTCGCCGACGACGATGTCTTCTACAACAAGGTCGGTCGGCGCTGGGCCAGACTGGGCTTCAATAACAGGCTTATCCATGGGGATTATTCTCCTTGGGAAATCTAGTTTGTTCGTGCGGTCGCATTAAAAACCGAACCGAGCTGCACCTATTATAGGTGCTACCACCCGATTCGGCTTAATTTGGCGAACCCACGGGACGCTTTAGCGCTCGTTACGTGGGGTAACCTTGCGCAAAGTCTCGCCGGTGTAAATCTGGCGCGGACGGTTGATCTTGGTGTTGATCTCCAGCTGCTCGCGGTACTGTGCAATCCAGCCCGGCAGACGGCCGATGGCGAAGAGGACGGTAAAGAAGTCCGTCGGGAAGCCCATAGCGCGGTAGATCAAGCCGGTGTAGAAGTCCACGTTCGGGTAGAGCTTGCGGGAGACGAAGTAGTCGTCATTCAGCGCAATGTCTTCCAGCTTCATGGCCAGATCCAGCATTGGGTCGCCGCCCAAGTGATCGATGATCTCATGGGCAGTCTCCTTGACGATTGCCGCGCGTGGGTCGTAGTTCTTGTACACGCGGTGGCCAAAGCCCATGAGGCGAACGCCCTTTTCCTTATTCTTCACGCGGTTCATGAAGTCGGTAGCGTCACCATCGTGGTTGTTCTGGATATCTTCCAGCATCTCCAGAACGGCCTGGTTTGCACCACCGTGCAGCGGGCCGGACAGAGCGTTAATGCCGCCGGCGATGGAGACAAACATATTAGCCTGAGCGGAACCAATCATGCGCACCGTGGAAGTGGAGCAGTTCTGCTCATGGTCAGCATGGAGGATAAGCAGCTTATCCAGGGCCTTAGCTACAACCGGGTCAACCTCGTACTCCTCGGTGGGGTAGCCGAACATCATGCGCAGGAAGTTCTCGCGGGCGTTCAGGCTGTTATCCGGGTACATATAAGGCTTACCCTGGGAAGCGCGGTAAGCATAAGCAGCCAGCATTGGCACCTTAGCCAGCAGGCGGACGGTGGCCTTATCCAGCTGCTCCGGGTCCAGCGGGTCAAGCTGATCCTGGTAGTACGCGGAAAGAATGTTAAGGGAGGAAGCCAGCACGGCCATTGGGTGCGCGTTGCGCGGGAAGATATTGAACGCGGCCTTGAAGTCCTCATCCAACAGGGTGTGGTGGCGGATTTCGCGGTTAAAGTGGCTGAGCTCTTCCTCGTTAGGCAGATGCCCCTTGATCAGCAGATAAGAAACCTCGTTAAAGGAAGCGTTTTCTGCCAGGTCCGCAATATCGTAACCGCGGTGGCGCAGGATGCCCTCTTCACCATTAATGAAGGTGATCTTGGACTCGGTGGAACCGGTGGAGGTATAACCAGGGTCGAAGGTAACGAGCCCGGTCTCGTTACGGAGCTTGGAAATGTCAAAGCCGGAGTCACCCTCGGTGGACTGCTTGATGTCCATCTCATACTCGCCGCCTGGGTACTGGAGCACTACCTTGTTGTCTTCAGAAGCCACGGAAGTTCCTTTCTCTACGTGAAGAGTCACTATTAAGCACTAACTTAAGGAAGCTAGCTTGATACCTCTTCACACTTTAGCAAACTTTGTGACGCCGCCAACAGGATTGGGCCGAGTAAAATAACTGCCGTTCAACCGGAACTGTTCTACACTGACTTGCATGAGCACACCCGAACTTACGCTGCCTGCCGACCTCCTGCCTACCGACGGCCGCTTTGGCTGCGGCCCTTCCAAGGTTCGCCCCGACCAGCTTGCGGCCATTGACCCCGCAGTCATGGGCACCTCCCACCGCCAGCCGGCGGTAAAGAACCTCGTAGGTTCGGTGCGAGAAGGCTTGAGCGATCTCTTCTCCTTGCCAGAGGGCTACGAGATTGTCCTTTCCCTAGGCGGCGCCACCGCCTTCTGGGATGCTGCCACCTTCGGGCTCATTGAACGCCACTCCGCCCACCTCACCTTTGGCGAGTTTTCCACTAAATTTGCCAAGACCGCCGCGGGTGCACCCTGGCTCGATGCCCCATCCATCGTGGAGTCCCCAGTGGGCACCGCACCCGACCCGCACGATCTTTCTGCGGAGGCGGACGTCGTCGCTTGGGCACACAATGAAACCTCCACCGGCGCGATGGCAGAAGTCACCCGCCCGCACCCCCGCAATGATCAGCAGCTGGTGGTCGTGGACGCCACCTCCGGCGCGGGTGGTCTGCCCGTGCACATCTCCGATACGGACGTTTACTACTTCTCGCCGCAAAAGTGCTTTGCTTCCGACGGCGGCCTGTGGCTCGCCGCCATGTCCCCCGCCGCACTGGAGCGGATTGAGAAAATCAACGCCTCCGAGCGCTATATTCCCACCTTCCTCAACCTGCAGACGGCAGTAGATAACTCCCGCAAGAACCAGACCTATAACACCCCGGCAATCGCCACCCTGCTCATGTTGGATAACCAGCTCCAGTGGATGAATGCCAACGGCGGCCTGGACGGCATGGTTGAGCGCACTACGGAATCCTCCGCCACGCTGTATAGCTGGGCCGAATCCCGCCCGGAGACCACTCCCTTCGTCACGGAGCCTGCGTCCCGCTCGCTCGTGGTGGGCACCATCGACTTCGCAGAGTCTGTCGACGCCGCAGCGCTCGCCGCCACCCTGCGCGCCAACGGCATCCTAGACGTGGAGCCGTACCGCAAGCTGGGCCGTAACCAACTGCGCATCGGCATGTTCCCAGCTATTGAGCCGGCCGATATCGCCAAACTGACCCAATGCATCGACTATGTCTTGGATGCGAATTAACGCATCACCCCCAACATGCCCCGCCGCCTCGCAGGCTGCGGGGCATTTTCACGTTATAGTTGAATGCATCACAGATTTGTCCGCCGTCGATAGGCAAAAGGAGCGCCCTATTATGCGCGAGCTGTTCCCAGTTGACAGCGAATCGACCGAAACCTCTTTGGTGCTGCGCACCGAAGACGGCGAAGAGTTTTTCCTCTCCATCACCGATGAGCTGCGCGAAGCCCTGCAGGGCGAGCCGGTAGAAACCCCGGAAGAGGAACCGGCAGCTCCGGCCATCAGCCTGGCCAAGCCCACCAAACCGGAACCGGTGGAAGAGACAAAGATCCGCCCGGCGGAGATCCAAAACCGCATTCGCGCCGGCGCCTCCGCGGCGGAGTTGGCGGAAGAAATGGGCGTGACCGAATCTCGCATCGAGCCCTTCGCCTACCCCGTCATGCTGGAGCGCAACCGCATCGCGGAGATTGCCAAGCAGGCACACCCCGTCCGCGAGGACGGCCCGGCCAAGCTCACCCTGTGGGAGGTTCTGGCCACCGCCTTTGCCGCCCGCGGACACTCACTTTCCGAGTCCAGCTGGGACGCCTACCGCCACCAAGGCGAGGCCTGGATCGTGCGCGTGACGTGGAAGGCCGGCTTGTCCGAGAACGAGGCGGAGTGGTACTTCAAGCAGTCCATGTCCTCGCCTGCCACGGTGGAGGCGCGCAACTCGGTGGCCGCGGACCTGATAGACCCGGATTTCGTCCAGCCGGTGCGCTCGCTGACCTCGCTGGGCAGCGGCCGCTATGACGAAGCTATCGATGGCGACCAGCCGAGCAACGTCACCGACCTCACGGCGCCGACCACCCCTCCGGAAGAGCCGGAGGAAGAGGAGTTCTTGCAGAACCCCTCGCCAGAAGAAAAGCCCACCAAGCGCCGCCGCAAGGCTGTCACCCCGCATTGGGAGGACGTGCTGCTCGGTGTTCGCTCCAATACCAAGCGCCCTAGGGACTAATCGTGGACATCTCTCACGCAGTACTTACTCTCTGGTACATCTCTCAACCCAATGCGGAAGAGGTGTTGAAGACCGAGCCCAAGGCGGATCGCGGCTTTGGGCGGAAGTTCCTCGCCCAGCTGGACCCCACCTTTCCGGTCACGCCGATTGGGCAATTCCCACTTAACCGCTCCGCGCAGACGGATCCGAACGAGTACTACATCGGCGGCTACCCCGGCATCACCGTGGTGCAAACGGTCTGCGAGGGGGATTCTGTTCTCCTTTCCCAGCTGCCAGAAACGCTCCTTAATGCGGTGCCCGCCCAGCGCGTCATCGCGCTGGCCAGCAACGAAAAAGAAGGCTACGCCGGCTTCGCCCTGTGGGAGGGCGGCGAGCTCAAGCGCTGCCTATGCGCCACGCGCGAGCACCTCTACGAGGACACCGGCTTGCCCGAGCCCTTCGAGGCGCCCTACTGGGCAGGCGAAAAATACGAGCCGATCGGAGGGATTTCCCTCCCCTTTGAGCCGCAGGGCATCATGGAAGCGGCGCAGGAATACTGGCTTGGCATTGAGGTCGGGCACGATGGCCCGGACCTAGACGTCGTGGGCTACGCCGTCGATGGCCGCCCAGAGCCAAAGATCGACCCGCCGAAGCCCAAGCAAACCGTGGGGGAACTAGCCGCGCAGTCGGCCAATAAGCTGGGCCTGAACGACTATGACGACTACGAGGATCATAGCGCCGAGCCGGAATCCACCGGCGAGGAAATCATCTCCACCGCCAAGCACTTGGGCTCGCTCATTGGCAATTGGAGCGCTCAGACGTTTAAGTCGCTCAAGGAGCGCTGGCGCTCATAAAAGGAAATGGCGGCGGCGGTTGCCACATTAAGAGAATCGGTGCCAGGGGCCATCGGTATGCGTGCGCGTATATCGGTGGCCTTCATTGCGTGTTCGGTAAGGCCGGGGCCCTCCGCGCCGACGAGCATCGCCACCTTATCCAGGCCGTGCATGGCCTCGGCCAAGTGCACCGCCTGGGGGTTGGGGGTTAAGGAAATGAGGGTAAAGGAGGCGTCGGCAAGCGCCTGCAAGGAACGCTGCCAGGTAGTAAACCCGCCCTCTAAATGAGCAAAGGGCAAGCGCAGCACGTGCCCCATGGACACGCGCACCGAGCGCCGGTAGAGCGGATCCGCCGCACCGGAGCCCAGCAGCACCGCGTCTACGCCCATACCGGCAGCGTGGCGGAAGATGGCGCCAATATTCTCGTGATCACCCACGCCCTCGAGCACGGCGATGGTCTGGGCAGATTCCACGATCTCGCTCACCTCCGGCTCAGAGGCGCGGTCCGCGGCGGCGACCAGCCCGCGGTGCATATCGAAGCCGGCCACCTCCGCTAGGGTCTCGCGAGAGACCTCGTAGATGGGGCACTCGGGTTCGCCGTACTCGGAAATATAGGCCTCCACCTTCTTGGGAAAGCCCACGAGACAGCGCATGGGGAACCGGGATTCGGCCAGCCGGGAGACCACCAACGGGCCCTCTGCAATGACGAGACCCTCGCCGGATTTATCGGATTTGTTGAGGTTCCGAATATCGTCCAGGCGAGGGTCTGCGGGGTCAGTAATCAGCATGCCCTTAGGCTAGCCGATGGCATTGGAAATCGGATCCATGCCAAAGAAAATCACGAAGAGGCCAGCCAAGAGCCACATGATCCAGTGCACGTCCTTGGCCTTGCCGGCGAAGGTGGACATGAGCGCGAAAGAGATGAAGCCCACGCCGATGCCGTTGGCAATGGAATAGGTAAACGGCATGGTCACAATGGTGAGGAAGGCGGGGATGGCGATCTCCATCTTGGTCCAGCGGATCTCGGTCAGCTGCGCGGCCATCATCACGCCGACGATGACGAGTACCGGGGAAGCGGCCTCGATGGGCACGATTTCATACAGCGGCGTCAAAAACATCGCGGCGAGGAACAGCACACCGGTCATGAGGTTGGCCAGGCCGGTGCGGGCGCCATCGGCAATGCCGGCGGAGGAATCCGCAAAGACGGTATTGGAAGAAGCAGAGCCCAGGCCGCCGGCCACGGCACCGAAGCCCTCGACGACGAGGGCCTTCTTCATGTCGGGGAGGTTGCCGTCGGCGTCAACAAGCTTGCCCTGCTTGCCCAGGCCGGTCATGGTGCCCATCGCATCAAAGAAGTTAGTGAGCAGCAGGGTAAAAATCAGCAGCACCGTGGAGACCACGCCGATCTTGGTAAAGGCGCCCACCAAGTTCACATCGCCCACGATGGACAGATCCGGAATGCCGCCGAGCGCCTCCGGCTTCACCGGCGCGGCCATGCCCCAATCCTCAGAGCCGGTAAACGCCTGCACGATGAACGCGATGACGGTGGTAAGCACGATGGCGATGAAGAGCCCGCCCGGCACGTTCCGGATGACCATGAAGGAACAGATAATGAGGCCAATGACAAAGACCAGCGCCGGCCAAGTGGAAATCGATCCATTAATACCCAGGCTCACCGGCACGGTGGTGTGCGCGGCGTCCGGCACGCGGGTGACAAAGCCACCATCCACGAGGCCAATCATGGCCATGAACATGCCGATGCCCACGCCCATCGCCGCCTTCATGGACTGCGGGATGGCGTCAAAGACGGCGGTGCGGAAGCCGGAGATGGCCAGCAGGACGATGATGATACCCTCGATGACCACCAGGCCCATGGATTCTTGCCAGGTCAGCCCGCTCGTAGCGACCATGCTCACGCCCACGAAGGTATTCATACCCAAGCCTGCGGCCATGGCAAAGGGACACTTGGCAATCGCGCCGAAGAGGATGGACATGACGCCGGCGACCAGCGCGGTGGCGGCGGCGACCTGTGGCACGCCCAGCGCGTAGCCCTCCGCGTCCTCGGTAGTACCGAGGATGAGCGGGTTCAAGAGAATGATATAGGCCATGGCGAAGAACGAGACCGTTCCCGCGCGTAGCTCGGTTCCAATGGAGGAACCACGTTCAGAGATATGGAAGTAGCGATCGAGAGTGGCTTTCAACGCCTGCGCCTTTCACGTACAGCGAGTCTTACGCCATAAGTGTGCTGCCTTAATCCTCGATTTCAAAATCCTGGAAGATGGGCTTTTCATCATCGAAAGCCACTTCCGGGGTCTTTTCTTCCCGCACACGCGTCTGCGAATGTGCACCGCAGCCATAGCGCGAGTGCACCACCCGGCCGTCCGCCGAGTACTCATTGGCGCAGACGCCATAGTTGTCCAACAGCTGCACATAAAACGCACAGGTGCGGCATTGCAGGCGCGCCTTGGCCGCCATATCCGTATTGGGGCCGAACTCGGTGCGCCAGCGCTTCTTGGCGTCTTCCAGGCCGGATTTAGACAGAGTTTCCCCGTCCAGGCGGGAATCATCCACGGCCGGTGGCATCAGGTCTCCGGGGCCAAGGTCACCGGGGCGCACACGGTCCTCATAGGGCACCCATTCCGGCGGCTGCAGGGCCTCCCCTCCCGGCACCAGCGCCACCTCATTGACGGTGACGTAGCGCGATCCCTCCGCGCAGGCGAGCACAGCCTGCCATTCCCAGCCAGGGTAGCCAGGCATTTCTGCTTCAAATCGGTGGGTAGCAACGTTTCGGCCCATCCCGGCGACGCCGATATGCTTGCCGACGCCCCCTTCCCCCACCTCATCCAACGCCTCGCGCGCGATGCGCACGGCGCGGGAATCGATCAATGGATTTGCTTTTCGCTTACTCACGTCCCTCATTATTCATTATGGAGCGCACGCGGTGGTACATATGGTGCATGTCATTTCTTTCCCGCGCCGCCTACATTCTCCTTCCCTGCACGCTCGTCGCCTGTTCCTCTACCCCAGCAGAACCCGAAGTAGAGCACCTCTCCGTCGAGGTTCTCGGCACCGCTTCCCTGCCACCCAATTCCTTTACGCAGGGCCTCGAAACCGATCCGGACGGCAACTTGCTTCTAGGCACCGGCCAATGGGGAGAATCCCGCGTGGAGCGCTTCTCCCCCGAAACCGGCGAAACCTTGGCCGAAACGCGCCTGGATAACCGCTACTTTGGCGAGGGCATTACCCAAGCCGGCGATTCCATCTGGCAGCTGACCTGGAAGTCCGGCCAAGCCCTGAAATACGATCACGACCTGCGCCAGGTAGATACCGCCGCCTACTCGGGCGAGGGCTGGGGCCTGTGCAATACCGGCGAGGATCTCCTCCTGTCCGATGGCTCCGCGACCCTGCGGCATATGGACCCGGAGACCTTCGCGGAGCGCTCTACTACCGACGTCACCCTTGAGGGAAAGCCCCTCGAAGACATCAATGAACTCGAGTGCGTGGGCGATACCGTCTACGCCAATGTCTGGATGGATGACAATATCTACCGCATCGATCCATCCACCGGCCGAGTAACCGCCATAATCTCCACCGACGCGATTGATAAGTCCCGCTATACCGACCCCGATGATGTCCTCAACGGCATCGCACACATCAAAGACGATGAGTTCTGGCTTACCGGTAAGCGGTGGGAAGAACTCTTCCACGTTCGAGTAAGGTAAAGGCCCATGGCAACCCGTAAGGAAGCAAGGAAAAAGTCGCTGCTGCAGATCTTGGCCCTCATCGTGGTCGTGGCGGTCATCGTCGCCGCCGTAGTGATCTTCCAAAACTGGTGGAACCAGCGCCCGGGTCCCGATCCCCGCGACATCAAGGTCACCGCCTCCGTGGGCGATAATTCCATCGACGTCGCCCCGTACATTGCATGCGAGCCCGGCACCGAATGCCCGGAAGGCGAGGTCCCGAACCTCACCGTGGGGGATGATGACACCCTCAAGCTCGATATCCCCGAAGAAATCTCCGACCACGAGTGGAAGATTCTTTCCATCTACGATGACCCCGCCGCCAACGATGAAACCGCGCACGGCGCAAACGAGACCACCGAGGTATCGATCCCCGGTTCGGTAGAACCCATCAAGGCCTCTACCGGCAAGCGCCCCCGCCTCAAGGTGGTGGAGATTTCCTCCATGATGATTGGCACCGATGACAACGGTGACGAAACCCCCGTGGCCACCGTGTGGTCACTTACCACGATGACCGATAAAGAACGAGAAGCCTCCGCGGAGGAATCCACGAAGGCTTCTGATTAGCTATCCAAATCCTTCGCGATTGCGCGGAGGATTTCTGCTACCTGGCGCCCAGTCTTGCGCTCCGGGTAGCGGCCGGAATTAAGCACCGGCTGAATCTGCGACTCCAGCAAGGTCATCACGTCAGAGACCATGCTGCCGAGCTCTTCCGGCTTGCGGGCCGGCGTGCGGCGACGCGGCTTATCCAATACCTTGACCCGCAGCGCCTGCGGACCGCGGCGCCCGGCTGCGAAATCGAAGTCGATGCGCTGGCCGGGGAACAGTTCCTCTACTCCCTTGGGCAGCACGTTGCGCCCAACATAGACGTCTTCATCGCCCGGGTTACTGACGAAACCGAAACCTTTCTCGGCGTCATACCACTTCACTTTGCCAATAGGCATAGGTACCCACCTCTTCTCTAGGGGAAAATCTTTATTTTAGCTGCCTGGTCAAAACAACAGAAGTCGCGCGCTAGCGCGACACACCCGCGTTATGTGGCATAGATCACTGTTCGCCGCTCACCTGCACAAATACCCCTGCACTCGCCACATTCGCCCCATTTCTTTCCCATTTAGTGCCCATAACGTGACACTTTCGTTATAAACCGCTACGCTGTCCTCCAAACACTTAAGAGCCGTTAAGAAAGTTGCCCTCGCCCGCCCTTTCTTTTTGGTACATATTTTTGCACTTAATGCGGGCACACAGAGAGGACTAACTACATGGGACGCCACTCCGCTAAGAACCGTATGGCCGCTAAGTTCACCGCCGGCACCGTCGCCTTCGGCGCCGCCGCTGCCATCATGGCACCGACCGCATCCGCTGCCCCAGATTCCGACTGGGACCGCCTGGCACAGTGCGAGTCCGGCGGCAACTGGCACATCAACACCGGCAACGGCTACCAGGGCGGGCTGCAGTTCAACCCGCAGACCTGGCAGGCCAATGGTGGCGGCCAGTTCGCTGCTACCGCTGACCAGGCTACCCGCGAGCAGCAGATTGTCGTCGCTGAGCGCGTGCTTGCTTCCCAGGGCTGGGGCGCATGGCCGGCTTGCTCCGCTTCCCTCGGCCTGAACTCCGCTCCGACCCAGCGCACTGCTCCGTCCGCTGCCCCTAAGGCTCCGGCCCAGGCACCGGCTCCGGTAAAGCAGGCTGCCGCTCAGAAGTCCGACGAGCTGGCTGTTGATGCTCTGTACAACACCATCAAGAATGCCGCTAACTCCTACGGCCTGGCACTGCCTGCGCAGTTCACCGAGCTGTACAAGGCTAACCGCCACGACTTCAACAACTTCTACTCTGCCAACCGCAACGTCATCGACCCGATTGCGCAGATGATTGAGAACATCACCCGCTAAGACATAGCGATAAAGGGCCCTTTGCAATAGCAATGGGCCCTTTTTGTATGGAAGAAAAATCCCCGCACCAAGGCGGGGAAATACTCTAGCGATTGATGCGAGTATAAGGGTGAACGTAGTTCAGCTTCTCTGCCGGCATCGGCAAGATCAGATCATCGCCGTAGGGGCTGGACGCACCAGCAAAAGGCGCAGAGATTTCCGTGATTGCGTGCTCGCGATTTTCGTTCTTCGGCCAAGCCGGGGAAACGTGACCCTTCTTCTGATTCGACATAGCCCTTATTATTTCAAACCTTGCGCAAAAACGTAACTCAAACGATAACTAAACTGGGGTGACATCATGACTCAGTCTTCCCACCTCCCACATTTCCGCACGTGGCTCGCTTCCCTTGAGGAAGAAGAGCTCGCCACCCTCCTCCGCAACCGCCCGGATGTACTTAATCCGCTACCCCCGAGCATCGCCGCGCTCGCTACCCGCCTGCTCCTGCGCACCTCCATCGCTCGGGCTTTAATGAACTGCACTGCACGGCAGCTTGCGGAAATCGAAGACATCGCGCGCCGCGGAGGAGAACTCGAAGAGGTAGAAGACCTTAATCCGAATATCACCCGCCAGCTCAAGGAGCGCGGCCTAGCCTACGGCAACATCCTCATCCCACCCGAGGTCATGCCTGCCCTTCCCACGGGCTGGTCCCTCCTCGACCAGGTCCAAGTCAGCCCGGAGGACATCGCCGAGCTGCCGGACGAGGAACGGAAGGTTCTCCAGACCCTATCGCGTTCCAATGGCCTGGGCACCACGCGAGATGTGGCCATCGATGCGGATCCGGGCCGGCCGATTCCGCGGCTCATCGCCAAGCAGCTGCTCCAGCGCGTGGACGCCACCACTGTCCGCCTGCCGCGCGCCGTGCACCTTGCGCTCAACGGCAAGCCCACCGCCCCAATCCCAGTAGAGGGGATCACCGAATCCCCCGCCCCGGATCCCAAGGCCGATGATGCCGGTACCGCGGCCGGGCTTTCCGCCGTGCGTGGCATGCAGCGCGTCATTGACGCCCTAGGCGCGCGGCCGATAGAACTACTCAAGGACAAGACCGTCGGCGTTCGCCAGCTCACCAACCTGAGCAAAACTCTCACCATCGATGAGGAGGAGCTACGCCGCCTCATCGGCCTGGGCATAACCGCCCGCCTGCTCAGCCGCGGCGAGCCGAAAAACTTCGACGGCAATTTCCTCGCGCCAACGGAGCTCGCCCAGGCTTGGCTCGATGCGGGCCTCGCAGAAAAGTGGCAACTTCTGCTCGAGGCTTGGACTGCCTCCCCATGGACAAGGGAAGGCCGCACGCTAGCGCACACCAATGATCGGCTGCCGGAATTTAGACAAAAGGTCCTGCAGGTCTACCTGCGTGGGGCGAAACCCACCTTCGAAGAATCCCTACGCTTCCACTTTCCGCTCTTTGCCACCCACACTTCGGACGAGACCATCGCCGAACTCCGCGCGGAAGCCGAGTGGATCGGTGCCATTGCCCTCGAGCGCCCCACCAGCGTGCTTATCGACGGCCCCGACGCCGCCGCCCGCCTGACCCCCGACACGGTCGACTACTTTCTCATCCAAGCGGATATGACCGTATTGGTTCCCGGTCCGCTCGATCCAGAGACCCACCAGCAGCTCGAATCAGTCGCCGACCTCGAGTCCCCCGGCCTGGCCAGCGTCTATCGCATCTCGGATGCTTCCCTGCGCCGCGGCCTAGATCGCGGCATGACTGGAGAGGAAATCCAGGCCTTTTTCGCCGCCCACGGGGAGGTGCCGCAGACGCTGGAGTTCCACATCGGGGACGTCGCCAAGCGGCATGGCACCCTGCGCTCCGGCCCGGCGCTGTCCTACCTGCGCAGCGAGGACCCGGCGCTCCTCCAGATTGCGCTCAAGGCAGCGCCCTTGCGCCTGCTCGCGCCCACCGTCGCGGTGTCCCAATTGCCGGTGCACGACCTACTGGAACGGCTACGCGAGCACGGACTCTCTCCCGCTGCTGAGGACGAAAGCGGCGCCAGCCTTAACGTCGCGCCCGAACCCGCTACACTGCCGACGCCCACCGCCCGCCGAGCCACCACTTCTCCGGACATTGCGAAGGCGATGCGCACCCTGCGCGACGACGCCGCGCCTTCCACGCCCAGCCTCGATATAGTCCACGCCGCCGCGCGCACTGCCCGGCCGATCACCATCGGGTATGCGGACAAGAACGGCAACGAAAAGAAACGCACCGTCACCCCGCTGACCGTGGCGGGCGGGCAAATCGACGCTCGCGCGGCCGATGGCTCTACCATCCGGTTTCCCTTGCACCGGATCACCTCCGTTACGCTGGAGCCATGAATGGACCATTGATTGTGCAGTCGGATAAGACCGTCCTGCTCGAGGTGGATCACGCCCAGGCCGCCGAGGCCCGCGCCGCGCTCGCTCCCTTTGCGGAGCTCGAGCGCGCCCCCGAGCACGTGCACACTTACCGCATCACCCCGCTCGCGTTGTGGAATGCCCGCGCGGCCGGGCACGATGCCGAGCAGGTCGTCGATGTCCTGGAAAACTACTCCCGCTTTCCAGTCCCCCAGGCCCTGCTTGTCGACGTCGCCGAAACCATGTCCCGCTACGGCCGCGTCCGCCTCCACGCCCACCCGGCCCATGGCCTCATCCTCGAGTCCGATGAGCCGCCCATCCTCGAAGAACTTACCCGCGGCGCTACCGGAAAACTCCTCGGCGCGCGCATCGACGAGCATTCCATCGCCGTCCCGCCCTCCGAGCGCGGCCGCCTTAAACAAGCCCTCCTCAAGGCCGGCTGGCCGGCCGAGGATCTCGCCGGCTACGTCGATGGCGAGTCCCATCCCATCGCCCTCACTCACGACGGCTGGCAGCTGCGTGACTACCAGCAATACGCCACCGAGGCCTTTTGGTCCGGCGGCTCCGGCGTCGTCGTACTGCCGTGCGGCGCCGGCAAAACCATCGTCGGAGCGGCTGCGATGGCCAAGGCCGAATCCACCACGCTCATCCTGGTCACCAATACCGTCGCCGGCCGCCAATGGCGCGACGAGCTCCTGCGCCGCACCACCCTGACCGAAAACGAAATAGGCGAATACTCCGGCGAAAAGAAGGAAATCAAGCCCATCACCATCGCCACCTACCAGGTAGTCACCCGCAAAACCAAGGGTGAATACCGCGCCCTCGAGCTCTTTGATTCCCGCGACTGGGGCCTCATCATCTACGACGAGGTCCACCTCCTTCCCGCCCCAGTGTTCCGCATGACCTCGGACCTGCAATCGCGGCGTCGGCTAGGGCTTACCGCCACCCTCGTGCGCGAGGACGGCCGCGAGGGTGACGTCTTCTCCCTCATCGGACCCAAGCGCTACGACGCCCCGTGGAAAGAACTCGAAATGGCCGGCTATATCGCCACCGCCGAATGCATCGAGGTCCGCGTGGATATGGACGCCGAAGAACGCATGCTGTACGCCACCGCCCAACCTCGCGACCGCTACCGCATCGCCGCCCAGGCTGCCGCCAAATTGCGGGCCGTGGACACAATCCTCGCCCGCCACCCACAGCAGGCGCTCATCATCGGCGGTTACGTCGACCAGCTCAAAGAACTCGGTGCGCATCTCGACGCCCCCGTTATCGACGGCTCCACCTCCACCGCCAAGCGCGAGCGCCTCTTCCAACAATTCCGGGACGGCACGCTCCCTGTACTCGTCGTGTCCAAAGTGGCCAATTTCTCCATCGATCTTCCCGAGGCTGCCCTGGCCATCCAGGTCTCCGGCACCTTCGGCTCCCGCCAAGAAGAGGCTCAACGCCTCGGCCGACTACTCCGCCCGAAGGAAGAAGAGGCTCTCTTTTACTCGCTGGTCACCCGCGATAGCCTCGACGCGGACTACGCCGTGCACCGCCAGCGTTTCCTCGCCGAGCAGGGATATGCCTACCGGCTTATCGACGCACTAGACTTAGAACAATGAAAATCTTCAAGTTCGACGTAGACGAGTCCTTTGCCAAGGCCAATAACGAGCTCTTGCGCGATTCCAACCGCCTTCGCGTCTCCGGCCTCGTGCTGGGCATCCTGCTCATCATCGGCGGCGCGGCCATCTGGTGGGGATTTTCCTGGGGCATTACCATCGGCCTCGGCATGATCCTTTTCGGAATCATGGTGGCCATCGTCGGCTTTGCCGCCGCCCGTAAAGTTGGCACCGCCCAGCAACTCTATGACTCCTATCCCCTCGCTCCGGCTGTCATCGCTGAGGTCAACGAACGCGACATGGTCCTGCTCGCCCTAGTCAACACCAACGTGGATCCATCCCTGTCTCCCCGCTGGGCCGCTTGCCTGCGCACCGTGACCGCCATTCCCGGCACTCAGCGCACCGTAGGCACCAAAGTTCCCGTCGCCGCTGTTTCCGGCCGCGCAGACAACAACCACTGGCAGCAAATCACCCCTATGCCCATCGCCTGGGGCACCCCTGACGCCGAAACCGTCACCATCGCCCGCAAAGCCATCCCCCAAGATCAGTGGCAGCGCCTCGAACGCGCCCGCAAGCGCCTTTCCGACGTGAAGGCCACGAAGTTCGACCTCCTCGTTCTCTAGGGCTCCACAAACCTTTCTGGATAAAGCAGTACTTCTAGGAGCGGGTCCGGCCACTTGTTGAGAACTATCGCGGCGACCTCTTCCTCCCTTTCGGGGAAATGATCCCTCGCTAATTCCACCCAAAATTTCCCGCAAGACCGCGCCTGCCAATCCGGATCGGATTCGGTTCCACGCTTCGCGTACTCCCACGCGGCCTCATGCTTACCGATTTCTTCTAAGGCTTTAGCTGTCTCTTCGAAATAAACTGCGTAGCTACCTTCGGCCAAGTGCGTACGGATGATTGCGTCGACATCCTGATCTAAAACCGCAAAGCGCTTCTCCATATACTTGCGGCGGATAATATCTGCGTTTTCCGCCCAGGCTCGCACCCGAACCAGTCCGTCTTCTCCCAGGACCGTTGAATAAGCAACAGGGTCAAGCACGAAATAATCAACCTCGTTGTTCTCATGGAAAGCGATGAACCAATCCGCCAGCTCCATTGGCGCGGGCTTCGCTCGCTGTGCGCTCTTGGCATGGAGCTCGATGAGCTCTTCAACAACCTCACTTAGCATGCCAAGTGAGTCATCCGCGTTGGCAATCACCCCTACTGCAATCTCCAGCGCTTCTTGCACAACCGAAAAAACTTCAGCTGGATCCTCCGAAGGGTCCTCCACGGCAAAATCAAGCATGCCAATTCCATCTTGCATTTTCAGTGCGCGTCTAGCTGCCCGGTCCTCATCAAGAAAGGATCGGGTCCTTCTCCGAAAAGAAGGCAGGATGATGTCAGGCAGTGAGCTCATCAGTTCAGCCTCCTCGTTACGCTATCAACCCATTTTAACGGCGTCCCCTACCCTTTAGCGGCCTTCCTTTTTGTTCTTTGTTGTTGTAGTGCGAGGTATTGGGCCCAGGTGTGGTTCCAGTGGGTGTGGTGTGTGGCTAGTGGGCCGGTGGGGTGGTCTAGTTGGTAGGTGCCGTCGTGGTGGAGCCAGGCGATGGTTCCGGTGATGGGGTCGAGGATGTAGTGGATTCTGCGGTCGGTTTTGATGTTGTGGTGGTGTTGGCAGAGGTTTACTAAATTATCTGGGCTGGTAGGCCCGCCAAGGTGGTATTCGATGCGGTGGTCGAGTTGGCACCTAGTGGCGGGGACGGTGCAGCCAGGCCAGCGACAGGTGGCGTCTCTGCCTTGGGTGTATGCGCGGA
>NZ_MKXT01000002.1:0-130504 GCF_001913985.1 Corynebacterium sp. S5S1 | reverse complement strand
CACCACGCGCTCAACAGCAGCATCCTTAACATCCTTCGGAGTCCAACGCGTCACAACTACCTCCCGGTCGAAGTGGCGCATTCACCCCTTGACAGCACGTCTGTGTTGTAGACTTTCCGCTATGGAATTGATGATTGGTCGCGTGATTAAATCGCACGGCGTGAAAGGTGAAGTCGTAGTAGAAGCCACTACGGATGAACCGGAGGTGCGCTTTGCGGTAGGGGAAGTTCTTCATGGCACGCAGGGCAAGAAGGAACACACGCTAACTATCAAGGCGGTCCGGAGCCATAAGGGAAGGCTGCTCATTACCTTTGAAGAGATTAAAGACCGAACAGTGGCGGATAGCCTACGTGGTACTAAGTTCTTTGCCGCTCCGCTCGACAGTGATGATGATGGCTTTTATGACCATGAGTTGGAAGGGCTGCGCGTTCTTTTAGCTGGCAAGGAAGTTGGTAAGGTCACATCAGTCATCCACGGCGGAAGCCAGGATTTGTTGGAGGTAGAACTCGACAACAGCAAGGAGGCGCTCATTCCCTTCGTGCATGCCATTGTTCCTGAGGTGAACCTGGAGGCTGGAACGTGCACCATCGATCCGCCGGAAGGACTGCTTGACCTATGAGGCTTGACGTCATCACCATCTTTCCGGAGTACCTAGACCCGTTGCGGCATGCGCTTTTGGGAAAGGCCATTGAACAAGGTCGCCTTGAAGTAGGTGTGCACGACCTGCGGCAGTGGGCTACGGATGCGCATAAGTCTGTCGATGACTCGCCGTTCGGCGGTGGCCCCGGCATGGTTATGAAGCCAGAAGTTTGGGGGCCGGCGCTCGATAGCGTCGCCGCGCGGGAAAGTGCGCCTAATTTAGAGTCTGCGCTGCCACACCTAAACCGTCCGCGCCACGACGAATTAGAAGGGGTAGAAGCACAAGCCTATGCGGTTGATGCCACGGCCGATGAGGATAGCGACCTCCCACTGCTTATCGTGCCGACGCCAACGGGAAAACCGTTTAGCCAAGCAGATGCGCGGGCGTGGTCCAATGAGGAGCACATTGTTTTTGCCTGCGGGCGTTATGAGGGCATCGATCAGCGCGTGGTGGATGACGCCGCTCGGCGCTACCGCGTGCGCGAGGTTTCCATCGGCGATTATGTGTTGATCGGTGGGGAAGTGGCAACGTTGGTGATTGCTGAGGCAGTAGTGCGACTCATCCCCGGTGTGCTGGGAAATAAGCGCTCTCATGAGGAAGATTCTTTTTCTGATGGTCTCTTGGAAGGCCCGAGCTATACCAAGCCGCGAGAGTGGCGTGGCCTAGCCGTGCCGGACGTGCTCACCTCGGGAAACCACGGTTTGGTAGACACATGGCGGAGGGAACAGGCTTTGCTGCGCACGTGGCAACGCCGTCCCGAACTTTTGGAGGCGGCTGAGCTCGATAAGGACGACAAGGCCTTCATCTCGCAGTTGGAACAAGAAGCCAACACACAGGGTGAAGGCTAATGGAGGTAAGCGCTGATCTCTCCGTACTCCTAGTAACCCAGGAGTGGGAGAATAGCCTCGAAGCATTGCCGGAGACGCTGCGGGCACGAGGCTTTGAGCCGCTAAGCATTTTCGCTCTCCAAGTAGCGGAGGAGTGCACTGAAAGCAGCCCGCTAGCGCAGGAATATCGCTTCAGATTCGGCCAGTGGCCACAAGGAATTCCGGTGTGGCGGCTCATCGTAAACGCAGAGACCACGCAGCCGCTGGCCACAGTGGCTTCCTTAGTAGCAGACTGCTTGCCGCCGGCAGCCTCGTGGGTGGGCAGTGCGGAAATCGGTTTTACAGAGTTGGGGCTTGGTGCCCCGGCGGTGTGGCGGACGGATTCTGGGTTATAAGCGGAATCTGGAAAACTATTTAGCTCTTTTCATGCCTACACTGCAGCGCATATGCCTTCTAGGGCTATAGTAAAGGGGACATCCCCTCCAGATTCCTATTCCCAAGGTGATCCCTTCAATATGACGGCTCCCAACGGCAATAATTACGGTGGATATAACCAACAGCCGCCCCAGTACAATCAGCAGTAATATTCCCAGCCGCAGCAAAGCGGTGGCGTAGGTGGCGCCACGATCGCCGCGATTATCGCAGCCATTGTGGCGGTCATCGCGGTGGCAGGCATGGTCATCATGTTCGTGACCAATACCAAGGATGATGCATCGAGTAGCGCGGCCGCCGATAGTCAATTCCAGCAGGCTGATGCCAATAGCGGCTCCGGCTCCGGATCTAGCAAGCACTCCGGTTCCTCGTCCAAGGACGATGCTGAGGATGAGGATGAAGATTCCAGCCCGGTCACGGTGACCAAGACCAAGGACGCCCCAGCACCAGCGCCGGCACAGGCAGCGTCTTCTGGCAGCAGCAATGGGCACTCTTGGAGTGACTTCACTAGCTACTATGCAGCTACCAGCAAGACCTCCAGCGGCTTTGCCAGCAACGTCTATACCGCGTTTATGAATAACTGGGTCGCTGGCGGCGGAACCGGCACTACCTTGAGCGTCTACTCGCCGGCCACCGGTGGTACCTACACCATGTACTGCTCCGGCAGCTCTTCGCGCGTTTCCTGTTCCGGCGGCGATAACGCCCGCGTGGTTATCTACTAAGAACGCACCATAGCAACCTCCTTTCCTTCCTGGGGAAAGGAGGTTTTGTGCGTCTTGGGGGCGTCGGCAAGCGAAGGCGGTGGAGGGGCCGTGCGGTAAATTGGGTGGGTCTAATCCCAAACCTCGAGAAAGAGTGAGGAGACCACGTGAATATTGCGGCCACTATCGCCGCCGAGCTCAACGTCAAGGAATCGCAGGTTTCTACCGCGTTGCAGCTGCTTGCGGAGGGCAATACAGTGCCCTTTATCGCCCGCTACCGCAAGGAGGCCACCGGTGGGCTGGATGACTCCCAGCTGCGCACCATTGAAGAGCGCGCGAACTATCTAAAGGAACTACAGGAGCGCAAGGAGACCATCCTTGCGGCGATTGAAGAGCAGGGCAAGCTTGGCGACGCCCTCAAGGAGCAAATCCTTGCCTGCGAGACCAAAGCGCGCCTAGAAGATTTGTATCTGCCGTATAAGAAGCGCCGCAAAACCAAGGCCGATATTGCCCGCGAAGCCGGCCTTGAGGAGCTGACCGATAAGCTCATTGCGGATCCCAACGCCGCTCCAGAAGAGTTGGCACAGGCCTTTACCACCGAGGGCTTTGAGGATACCAAGAAGGCTCTCGACGGCGCCCGGGCCATCTTGGTGGACCGCTTCGCGCTCGACGCGGATCTGGTGGGTGAAGTACGCGAGCGTATGTTCACTGAAGGCTCCATGGGCGCGCACGTTATTGAGGGCAAGGAAGCCGAAGGCGCGAAGTTTAAGGATTACTTCGATTTCAACGAGCCCTTCCACAAGCTGCCTTCGCACCGCATTTTGGCGCTGCTGCGTGGCGAGAATGAGGGAGTGCTGCAGCTGCAACTAGATGCCGGCGATGACGCCGATTACGAGGATGTAATCGCCCCCCGCTTCGAGCTGGATCGCTCCTCCAAATGGCTTGCCGACGCCGTCCATTGGGGCTGGCGCACCAAGCTCTATATTTCCTCCAGCCTGGACGTTCGCATGCGGCTGAAAGAGATTGCGGAGGAAGGCGCGCTGAAGATCTTTGCCACCAATTTGCGCGACGTGCTGCTCGCGGCACCTGCTGGCCAGCGTGCCACCATCGGCTTGGATCCGGGTTATCGCAATGGTGTGAAGTGTGCGGTAGTGGACAAAACCGGCAAGGTGCTCGATACCGCCATTGTCTACCCGCATCAGCCGCAGAACCAGTGGAGTCAAGCAGTTCAGACGCTGTCGACCCTGTGCGCCAAGCATTCTGTAGACCTTATGGCCATCGGCAACGGCACCGCCTCCCGTGAGACCGAGAAGCTTGCCCAGGAAATTGCGGACCTTATCAAGCAAGCTGGGGGTCAGCGACCCACTCCTGTGGTGGTTTCGGAGTCCGGCGCCTCGGTCTACTCAGCTTCGCCGCTTGCAGCGGAGGAATTCCCCGACATGGATGTCTCGCTGCGCGGTGCGGTTTCCATCGCTCGCCGCTTGCAGGATCCTTTGGCTGAGTTGGTCAAGATCGATCCTAAGGCTATTGGTGTGGGGCAGTACCAGCACGACGTTAACCAGACCGCGCTCGCTCGCACCCTTGATGGCGTCGTGGAAAGTGCGGTAAACGGTGTGGGCGTAGATCTCAATACCGCTTCCGTCCCGCTGCTTGAGCGCGTGGCGGGTGTCAATTCCACCATCGCCGCCAATATTGTGGCCTACCGCAATGAACACGGTTCTTTTGCTTCCCGCAAGGAACTGAAGAAGGTACCGCGTCTGGGGCCTAAGGCCTTCGAGCAGTCTGCGGGCTTTCTCCGCATCAGCGGCGGTACCGATCCGCTGGATTCCTCTGCCGTACACCCGGAGGCCTATCCTGTCGTCTCCCGCATCGCGGAGAAGACGGGTCTGGGTATTTCTGAACTTATTGGCAATACCCGCGTACTCAGCACGCTGGCGCCAGCAGACTTTGCAGACGAGACTTTCGGCATTCCTACGGTGACCGATATCATCGCCGAGCTGGATAAACCCGGACGCGACCCGCGCCCTGAGTTCAAGACCGCCACCTTTAAAGAAGGCGTACATAAAGTCTCCGATCTCACCCCGGGCATGATTCTTGAGGGCACGGTGACAAACGTGGCGGCATTTGGCGCCTTCGTGGACGTCGGAGTCCACCAGGATGGCCTCGTCCACGTTTCTGCCATGAGCCACAAATTTGTCTCCGATCCGCACGAGGTCGTGCGCTCTGGCCAGGTGGTCAAGGTGAAGGTCATGGAGGTTGATGTGGAGCGCCAGCGCATCGGTCTCTCCCTCCGTTTGGATGATGAACCGGGGCAGCCCGCCCCTAAACGCCGCGGTGATTCTCCACGCGGTTCCGCCAAGTCCGGTGGCGGGGGAGGCGGAAAGCGCTCTGGCCACAAATCTGGGCGTGGATCCCGGGGCGGCTCGCGCGGCCGCACGGGTGGTGCAGGCAGCGCCGGCGGTGGCGGAGCTATGGCCGATGCTCTGAAGAAGGCAGGCTTCTAGCTGCCTCTCACCGCGGTGAAAAATCGTGGTCGGGCAAGGCAGCGTGCGATATGAGAATTTGGTTCCGGCTGGCGTATGTGGAAAAATAGTGCACCGTTCTATGTAACGGGCACGAACCGGTTAGGCAGTACGCCGCTAGGGTCCTCTGTCCCAAACTGAAAAGGAATATTGGCATGTCCAACATTATTGACAAGGTCGATGCAGCACAGCTGCGCGACGATATCCCGTCCTTCCGCCCAGGCGATACCCTCGACGTTAACGTAAAGGTTATCGAGGGCAACAACGAGCGTGCACAGCTCTTCAAGGGCATCTGCATCCGTCGTCAGGGCTCCGGCATCCGTGAGACCTTCACCGTCCGTAAGGTCTCCTTCGGTATCGGCGTTGAGCGTACCTTCCCGGTTCACTCCCCGAACCTGGAGTCCATCAAGGTCTCCCGCCGTGGCCGCGTCCGTCGTGCGAAGCTCTACTACCTGCGCGATCTGCGCGGCAAGAAGGCTCGCATCAAGGAGCGTCGCTAGTACTAGCGCGCCGCGCGCCAGTTTCCCCTTGCACCCTGCTGTGGGTGGAAGGGGATTTTTCAATGCCCAATTTTGCTCAATTCACAGTTGGAAGCCCTGATCTAAACGGAAAGTTGTCTGTGAATCCTCCTGCCGCGAGGGGGATAAGGCCGGAAATCGGACATGGGGTTGCTAGGATCTAGCGCGTGAATAAAGACAGCATCTCGCAGGAACAGTCGCCGGAAGGCGAGGGGGCCCACCCCGTACAGGGCGAGGCCACCCAGCAAGGCAAAGAGGCGACTAAGAAGAAAGAAATGCCGTGGCTGCTGGAAACCCTTCTGGTCGTGGCTACGGTTCTCGTGATCGTCGGACTATTCCAGAACTTTATCGGCCGGCAGTATGTGATCCCATCGGGCTCGATGGAGCCGACTCTGCACGGCTGCGAGGGCTGCACAAATGACCGTATCTTTACGGAAAAGATCTCTTACTACGGTTGTTTAAAGGTACCGAGGACTGGAATTCCAGCTACGTCTCGCCGCGCTCGTCCAATCCGGTAATTCACGGTGTACAGGATGCGTTGAGCTTCGTATCCTTGGCACCGCCAGACGAAAATACTCTGGTCAAGCGTGTGGTTGCTACTGGCGGACAGACGGTGTCCTGCCAGGAGGGCGATCCTGCTGTCATGGTAGATGGCAAACCCATCGAGCAGGACTACGTGCAAGATCCACCAACGTATCCGGTAGATGAGTCGACCGGCTCGGAGGCCTGTGGTGGTCCGTACTTTGGTCCCGTCGAGGTCCCAGAGGACAACATCTGGGTGATGGGCGATAACCGTACTGCTTCGGCCGATTCGCGCTACCACATGACCGATAAGTTCCACGGCACGGTTCCAGTAGAAAACGTCCGTGGCAAGGTGAAATTCGTATTCTGGCCGTTTACCCGCATTGGTGGGGTCGATGACCCGGACATTCAGGAATAAGCCTTCCTCCCAACGCCTGCGCACCCGGGATTTTCTCCTCCCCGTGGTGGCAGGCTTTGTCCTGCTGGTGCTCCTGCAGGCGCTGGTGGGGCGGATGTATGTCATTCCTTCTGCGTCGATGGAACCGACCCTGCACGGGTGTCCTGGCTGCAAAAACGATCGTATCGCCGTGCAAAAGGTCAGCTATTACTTCACGGACCCAAAGCCCGGGGAAGTGGTGGTTTTTGAAGGGCCCGAGTCGTGGAATAACGAGTTTGAGGTCAATCGTTCGCACAATATTTTCGTGCGCGGGGCCCAAAATGCTCTGGCGGCCGTAGGGCTGCTTCCCAATGGGGAAAATATTCTTGTCAAGCGCGTCATTGCTACCGAGGGGCAGACGGTGAGCTGTCAGGCGGGCGATCCTGCGGTCATGGTGGATGGAAAGCCCATTGACCAATCCTTCGTCCTCGATCCGCCGGAGATTCCCGTAGACCCCAGGGTGGGTTCGCGAGAGTGTGGCGGAGAGTATTTTGGCCCGGTCACCGTCCCCGAAGGAAACCTTTGGGTGATGGGTGATAATCGCACCAACTCCCTCGATTCCCGTGCGCACTTGGGTGACCACCTGCAGGGCACCGTGCCGGTCGACAATGTCCGCGGGCGCGTCGAGGCCATCATTTTGCCGCTTTCGCGTTGGGGCGGGGTGGAACACCCGGAAATCTCGCATGCGGCGGCTTAAACAGCGACGCACCTACGAGGTCGCATTGAACAAGGCCGGTTTAGGCCCGGTAGCCGGCGTAGACGAGGCTGGGCGCGGTGCCTGCTGTGGACCAATCACCATCGCAGCTTGTGTGATGCCCGATCGGCCGATCAAGGAGTTGTCGGAACTTACTGACTCCAAGAAGCTCACCCCCAAACAACGCGAGAAGCTTTTTCCACTCATTAAAGACAAGGCTGTGGGCTGGTCTGTGGTGCATATTGGTGCGGGGGACATCGATAAGCGCGGCATCCAGCACGCCAATATTTCCGGCATGCGCAGGGCAGTTGCGCGCCTGGAGGTACGTCCGGGCTATGTGCTTACCGACGCCCTCTTTATCCCCGGCCTCACCCAACCCCACCTGCCCATTATCGGCGGCGATGCGGCCGCGCGGTGTATCGCCGCGGCGAGTGTGCTGGCCAAAGTCAGCCGCGACCACCTGATGCACGAGCTGGATGCGCGGTACCCCGGCTACGGGTTAGCCAGCCATAAGGGGTACGGAACCAAGGCGCATGAGGCCGCAATCGCGGCGCTTGGAGCGTGCCCGGAGCACCGGATGAGCTATGAGAATGTCCGCCGCGCTCATGCGGATTTTGCCGCGCGTGCCTAGCTAGAAACTAGCGCTTCTCGCGCTAAGCTAAAGCGAGCTAACCCACAACCTGGAGGTCCACCGTGAGTGCAGAGGAACTCGATAACTACGAGGCTGAGGTAGAGCTGTCTCTCTACCGCGAGTACCGGGACGTTGTCAGCCAGTTTTCCTATGTCGTTGAAACTGAGCGGCGCTTTTATCTGGCTAATGCGGTAGAGCTTATTCCGCATACCTCTGGGCCTGATGTCTACTACGAGGTACGCATGTCTGATGCTTGGGTATGGGATATGTACCGCTCCGCGCGCTTTGTGAGCTACGTCCGCGTTATTACATACAAGGATGTCAATATCGAGGAGCTGGATAAGCCGGAATTCATGATGCCGGAATAACTTTGTCAAGCCGGTGCACACAGCGCCGTACCCTAGCTGTGGATAAAAGCGCTGCAGAGCGTAGTTATCCACAGCTAGGGTCTTTTTGCTTGTGTGTCCCTTGTGTAGGCCCTTTCACCTGCGGTGTCCTGTGCTAGCCAATGAATTTCTCGACGCACAAGGATAAACCGCAATGCACTTTAGTTCAGAACACCGCTTGGTCACGAAGAAGCCTCGTCATAAACAAGTCTTAGGTAAAAGGGGAGAGGCCTTTGCAGCGCGCTATCTGCGCGAACGTGGGGCAGAAATAATCGCCGCTAACGTCTCTTATCGGGTGGGAGAAATCGACCTCATTGCCCGGGAGGCGGACGGAACCATCGTCTTTGTTGAGGTTAAGACCCGCGCCAATTCCCGCTACGGGGTAGCTGAGGCCGTAACCCCGCAGAAGCTCGCACGACTGCGCAAAGCCGCGGCGCAGTGGCTCGATGGAAAGCCATTGTCTGAGGTGCGATTCGACGTCATTGCCTTGGTCGCGCGCGGACAGGGGTTTGCGCTGGAACACTTCAAGGGGGTTGAAGATGGCTCTAGGTAATTGTTTGACCATGTCCTTAAACGGAGTCCTAGCTCAGTTAGTTGAGGTAGAAGCAAACGTTGGCCACGGGCTGCCAGGGGTACACGTTGTAGGCCAGACGGATACCGCAATCTCCGAATCTCGGGATAGGATCAGGACCGCAGCCTTTAATTCCCATCTGCCCTGGCCCAAGACCAAAGTGGTGGTCTCCATGTCCCCGGCGTCGCTTCCCAAATCCGGGTCCCACTTTGACCTACCCATAGCGCTTGCGATCCTCGTGGCACAGGCGGAGGCCGACTTCCCGTCTTATGGCAGTACTCCCTCGCCCGTCCAACGTCTCCAGCGCACCTTGGTCTTAGGCGAGCTCGGTCTCGACGGCTCCGTCCGGCCTGTAGCAGGCATTATCCCCGCTCTTCTGGCCGCACGGGAACAAGGAATTACAACTCTCGTTGTGCCACCTGGCAATGCCGCCGAGGCCACATTGGTGCCGGACATGGACGTACTGGTTGCTTCGTCTTTGAAGGAGGCTTTCGGATGGGCCTGCGGTAATCGTGGGCTGCCGCAGGCGGCGAGCTTTTCGGGGTCGCTCAGCCCCGCGCCTGCGGCGGGGTCGCGACTCGACTTTAGCGATATCGCTGGCCAAGCTAATGCCAAATGGGCTGCCGAGGTTGCTGCAGCCGGTGGCCATCACCTGATGATGATTGGGCCGCCTGGGTCAGGAAAGTCCATGATCGCCTCGCGCCTGCCCACCATCCTGCCTGCCCTTACCCCAGATCAGCAGGTCGAAACCACCGCAATTCATTCGCTTACCGGAACCCCAGGTGAGATCATCGAGCGTGCCCCGTTCATCGCCCCACATGCCTCAGTTACTCGGGCGGCATTACTTGGCGGCGGTTCCGGACATCCGCGCCCTGGTGCGGTGAGTTTGGCTCACAATGGTGTGCTCTTTCTCGACGAGGCCAGTGAGGTAGCCGCGCCAGTACTCGATGGTCTGCGTGCACCACTGGAGGAAGGACACGTGCGGTTGGCGCGCTCGCGCCGCGAGGTTACCTATCCTGCTCGCTTCCAATTGGTCATGGCGGCAAACCCGTGCAGGTGTGCGGCCGAAGATCCATCCAAGTGCAGGTGCAATCCCCATGAACGGATGAACTACCTCTCCAACCTCTCCGGACCGTTGCGAGACCGTCTGGATATGGTGGTCACCTTAAGCGGGCAGGCGGCAACAATTAACGCCGACGGTGAAGAGGAATCCGCAGTCATCGCCGAGCGCGTCGCCGCAGCCCGTGAGCGTGCCGCCGCGCGCTGGTGGGCGGATGGCATCACCGCGCGCACCAATGGGGAAGTTCCTTCGTCCTATTTGCGCCGAAAGAGGCCCGCTGCGGAGGCTGCGATGGTCATGTTGTCTGCCTACTTGGCTGAAGGCGATATATCCCAGCGCGGAGTGGACCGCGTATTGAAGCTCTCCTGGACTCTGGCCGATCTAGCAGGAAAGGCGCAGCCGGACCTGGATGAAGTGGGGCGCGCGCTCGATCTACGCGGCTCAATTAACGTCGGGAGGCTCGCAGCATGAGCGAACTTGACCTTTCTACTCCGTATGCGACCTGGGTATATCTCAATCGGGTGGTGGAAGGCCCCTCTGCTGCATTGCAGGCCCTGCTCACGCAATACCCAGCTGAGGAAATCGCCCACGGAATCTACAATCGCGCCGACTGGATAGGCCCGCTTTTGGCGCGCACGGCCTCCCGCTATGACTGGTTGCGGCAAGCCGAAGATATGGCGGCAGCCGAAAAAGTTGGGGCCCGGCTCATTACGGCAGAAAGCCCAGAGTGGCCCACAGAGGAGTTTGACACTGCATTCGGTTTCTATCAGCACAGCGGGGAGGCCCCAGCTACTTTTGATGACCAAGCATTGCCGCCGCATAGCCTGTGGGTGCGCGGTGCGCCATTGCAGGCAGAGGTTGCTCAAGCTGTGGCCATCGTCGGTACTCGTGCCATTTCTCGCTATGGCTGGCAGGCCACCCAAAACGTCGTGTCCGGATTGGTTCAGCATGAATGGACTCCAATATCAGGCGGCGCGCTGGGAGTGGATACCGTCGCTCACGAAACAGCGTTGCACAACAACGGGCGCACGGTAGCCATAGCAGCGTGTGGCATCGATAGGGATTACCCAGCCCGCAATGCCAACTTATTCGCCAAGATTGCGGACAATGGTTGCATCATCTCTGAATTCGCGCCGGAAACCGCGCCGAAGCGCCACCGGTTCTTAACGCGCAATCGCTTAGTGGCAGCGTTGAGCCACGGCACCGTCGTTATGGAGGCGGCATTTCGATCTGGCGCATTGAATACCCTCAACTGGGCAGAAGCGCTTGGGCGAGTTGCGATGGCGGTGCCGGGGCCGATAACTACTAGCGGCTCGTTGGGCTGCCACCAGCGCATTCAAGAAGGCCGTGCACAGCTGGTTACCAGTGCTGATGAGATTCGCGCTCTAGTAAGTCGCGCCGGGGAAGTAGACCCAGGTGCACAGTACGAAATCAATTTTGCGGCAACCATGACCCAACGCCTCTCCCGCAATGAGTTGCGCGTCTTTGACGCGACGCCACCGTTAGGACAGGAAAAAGCAACGGCAGAAGACATTGCCCGAGAAGCGGGATTCCGTTTACCGCTGACAGTTCACTTACTGCTGGCGCTGGAAAAGATGTGCGTTGTCGTCCGGCATGGCAATACTTGGGCGCGCCGGGAAACGGAATAAATGGCACCTGCGTATGGCGAGTACACTGCTGTGGCATGAGTGAAGAAGGAAAGTCCGCGAAGGCTCCGAAAGTTGAGGGGCAGATGGCTGAGGCCATTGAGGACTTCGCGGATTTCCAACTACATGTCAAAGGCCGCGCAGAAGCGACGGTGCGCGGGTATCGCTCCGACTTGCGCGACCTTGCACGCAGCGTGCCGACCTTCGCGGAGTTTGATCTCAACAGCCTGCGCCAATGGTTGGCCGAGGCTGTTGCGGAAGGAAAATCGCGTTCCACCCTGGCACGGCGCACCGCGGCAGCGAAGGGATTTTCTACTTGGGCAGTGCGCGAAGGGCACCTTAAGCGAGACGTTGCTGCCCGCTTAGTTACGCCCAAGGTGGGGCGTCACCTTCCAACGGTTCTCGCTCCGGAGCAGGCCGGCGAGCTTATGGGCAATGCGGTCTCTGCAGATGAAGTCCACTTTCTTCGCGATAGCGCCATCTTGGAGTTGCTCTATGCCTCCGGTATGCGCGTGGCGGAGTTGGTCCGGCTGGACCTAGGCGATATTGATTTTCAACGCGGTACCTTGCATGTCACCGGTAAGGGCAATAAGCAGCGCGTAGTGCCTTTCGGGCACGCAGCGGAAGACGCTTTAAAGCAGTGGATTGACAAGGGCCGTGGAGAAATCGCCACGGCTGAAACTGAAGCGGTTTTTGTTGGCAGCAGGGGAGGGCGCATCGATCAACGCCAGGTGCGCCGCATTGTAGAAAAGGCCGCCAAAGTCACTGGTACACAGGGGCTTACCCCGCACGGGGTGCGCCACTCTGCCGCAACCCACCTTTTGGAAGGCGGGGCAGATTTGCGCGTAGTGCAAGAACTGCTGGGGCACTCCTCGCTTAATACCACACAGATTTATACCCACGTATCCGCGCAGCGCTTGCAGCGCGTATACGATCAAGCCCATCCCCGGGCCTAAAGTGGTTTGAGACGAATTACCGGCATATCCAGCAGAGTTAAAGGATCGATGTAGGTATCTTTTGCGATGAGTGCACCCCAGTGCAGTCCGGGATAGCCATCGACGGGATTGCCTAAACGGCCTATCACTTGGCCCTCGCGGACTTCTTGGCCCTGCTTTACGGAGCCGTGCACGGGCTGATACGTCGTTCTCACTCCATCCGCGTGGGCAATGGAGACAACTGGTTTGCCGGCCACCGTGCCCACAAAGGCGACTTCGCCGTCTTCGGCGGCTACTACCGGCGAGCCTACTGATAGGGCCATGTCGACGCCGCGGTGGCCAGGACTCCACTTTTGTTCTGGGGCGTCGAATCCACGCAACACCCGCGCCGGGCTAGGTTTTCCGGAAGCAGGGTCGACATAGGCCGTGGCCGGTGGGCAACACAGAATAAGAAGCGAAAGAAGGGTGAGGAAAGTGGTGGGGAGGAAGGTGGGGCGTCGGCAAGCAGGAAATGCGGAGGGGGAAAGGAACTGATTCATGGGCACAGTGTCAGCCGGAAAGAAGCGTTTCGGGAGTCCGTTCTCTTTTAGCTGTGGACAACTTGGGTTGCGTGATGTGATTGAGCCGGTTGTGACGATTGATGCAATGTGGCTGCGGCAAAGTTGTGGATAAGCTGTCTTCGGTTTGGAAAAACCAGCGTAAGGGGATTATTCTTTGGGGCAGCAGTGTGTCCACCTCGTGGAGGCATTGACTACGCGCGGCGAAGTTGTCGCTTCCTGCTGGAAGGAAGAGACAGCCTGACGGTTGACGTGGTCCTTGGAAACAAGGTGTCAGCGGGGCCTTCGTTGCTAGGGTGCGGAATAAAACACCGCACAACTGGAAAACCGAAAGACAAGATAAAAGAAAGCGAGCGAATCATGGCAGTTGTAACCATGCGCGAGCTCCTCGACGCTGGTGTGCACTTTGGTCACCAGACCCGTCGCTGGAATCCGAAGATGCGTCGTTTCATCTTCACCGACCGTAACGGCATCTACATCATCGACCTGCAGCAGACGCTGACCTACATTGACGAGGCTTATGAGTTCGTCAAGGAAACCGTTGCACACGGCGGCACCATCCTGTTCGTTGGTACCAAGAAGCAGGCTCAGGAAGCAGTTGCTGAGGAAGCTACCCGCGTCGGTATGCCTTACGTCAACCACCGCTGGTTGGGCGGCATGCTCACCAACTTCCAGACCGTTTCCAAGCGTCTGAAGCGCATGAAGGAGCTTCAGGCAATGGATGAGCGTGAGGACGGCTACAAGGGCCGCACCAAGAAGGAAGTTCTCATGCTCAACCGTGAGCGCGCCAAGCTCGAGCGCGTTCTGGGTGGCATCTCCGATATGGCCAAGACCCCATCCGCACTGTGGATTGTTGATACTAACAAGGAGCACATTGCGGTTAAGGAAGCTCGTAAGCTGAATATTCCGGTAGTCGCCATCTTGGACACCAACTGTGATCCGGATGAAGTTGACTTCCCGATCCCAGGCAACGACGACGCCATCCGCTCCACCAAGCTGCTTTCCGGCATCGTTGCTTCCGCTGTAGAGGAAGGCAAGAAGGCGCGCGAGGAGCGCCAGCTGGCTGCAGCTAAGGAAGCTGCCGGCGATTCCGCTGAGAAGGAAAAGCGCGATGCTGAGGCGGCTGCCGCAGCTTCCGACCCGGCTTCCGCGGAAAAGTCTGAGGAAGCATCCGCAGACAAGGCCGAGAAGTAGTCTTAGCTTCTCGCTAGGAATTTTCCTCACCTGCGTTTAACTGAATACCCCACGCACTTTTGGTGTGGGGCAGCAAGGGAGTAATTCCTGCCCAAGGCTGTTTACCAACCCCCGCCACCGTGCTGTAACGGCGGCGGGGGTTGGTTTTATCTATGCTGGGTGCTGCTGAAACCAGCTCCACTTTCATACATAGGTGGGAAGGGGTGGTTTCTGCCACCCTAAAGCGGCGCGATTTCACCGCGTCGACTACGCTGTTTGAACGAACACTGTTTGATTTTCAAGGAGGATCGCCCCAACTATGGCGAACTACACTGCTGCAGACGTCAAGGCACTGCGCGAAGCTACCGGCTCCGGCATGCTCGATTGCAAGAAGGCTCTGGAAGAGTCCAACGGCGACTACGATAAGGCCGTTGAGTACCTGCGCATCAAGGGCGCTAAGAACGTCTCCAAGCGCGCTGACCGTGAGGCTACCGAGGGCCTCATCGCCGTTTCTGGCAACACCATGGTCGAGATCAACTGTGAGACCGACTTCGTTGCTAAGAACGAGGCTTTCAAGATCTTCGCAGCCAAGATTGCTGACGCTGCTGCTGAGGCCAAGGCAAACTCCGCTGACGAGCTCAACAACATTGAGATCGACGGCAAGAAGGTCTCCGAGGTCGTGGACGAGGAGTCCGCAAAGACCGGTGAGAAGCTGCAGGCACGCCGTGCGGTTACCGTAGAGAGCGACAACGTTGCCGTTTACCTGCACCAGCGTTCCGCTGACCTGCCGCCAGCAGTGGGCGTGTTGGTTTCCTACGAGGGCAGCGAGGAAGGCGCTCACGCTGCAGCCCTGCAGATTGCTGCCATGAACGCTGAGTACCTCACCCGCGAGGACGTTCCTGCAGAGATCGTTGAAAAGGAGCGCGAGATCGCTGAGGCCACCACTCGTGAGGAGGGCAAGCCAGAGGCAGCCCTGCCGAAGATCGTGGAAGGCCGCCTGAACGGCTTCTTCAAGTCCATCGTTCTGCTGGAGCAGGCTTCCCTGTCTGATAACAAGAAGACCGTAAAGCAGGTTGCTGAAGAAGCTGGCACCACCATCACCGGCTTCGTTCGCTACGAGGTTGGCGCTTAAGCCCACCCCCGTTTTAACGACTAGCCCACGAAGGACTATCCTTCGTGGGCTTTGTTGTGCGCTTACCGTGCCGACTAGTGCGGATTGTCTATCCGCAGGAGAGGGACCGGCACGTAGCAATTGCCTACTGGCTTGCACCGGCAGGCGGTGTGAGGAAGCGAAAGATATATGGGTAAGATAGGGCGGAGATTGAAACTGCCCCGCGTTAAGGAGACGAAGTAGGCGTGACTGCTGCAGAAATTAAGCGAACCGGATACAAGCGAGTAATGCTGAAGCTGGGCGGTGAGATGTTTGGCGGCGGCAAGGTCGGCATCGACCCAGATGTGGTTGAAAACGTAGCCCGCCAAATCGCCGAGGTTTCCCGCCAGGGAATCGAGATTGCAGTGGTTATCGGTGGCGGAAACTTCTTCCGCGGCGCCGAGCTTTCCCAGCGCGGCATGGATCGTGCTCGCTCGGACTACATGGGCATGCTGGGCACGGTAATGAATTCCCTCGCACTGCAGGACTTCCTCAAGCAGCAAGGCGTGGACTGCCGCGTGCAGACCTCCATCAACATGGCGCAGATTGCCGAGCCGTACCTGCCGCTGCGCGCTGACCGCCACCTGGAAAAGGGCCGTGTGGTTATCTTTGGCGCCGGCATGGGCATGCCGTACTTCTCCACGGATACCACTGCCGCGCAGCGCGCCCTGGAAATTGGTGCCGAGGTTCTTTTCTTGGCCAAGGCAGTCGACGGTGTCTACTCCGATGACCCACGCACCAACCCGGATGCGGAACTGTACTCTGAAATCACTCCGCGTGAGGTTATTGAAAAGGGCCTTAAGGTTGCGGATGCCACGGCCTTTAGCCTGTGCATGGACAATGATATGCCAATTTTGGTCTTTAACCTGCTGGAAGAAGGTAATATCGCCCGCGCCGCCGGCGGTGAAGTTATCGGCACGCTGGTGCAGTCCTAATACTGTAAGGGCTGCGAACCTGCTACCTTTTTATACAGCCACCCCTATTCGTTTAAGGATGATTTAACCTCATGATCGATGAGATTCAGCTCGAAGCAGAAGAGCACATGACCGCTTCCGTCGAGCACACCCGCGAGCAGCTAGTGACCATTCGTACCGGCCGCGCGAATCCCACTATGTTCAACGGCTTGGTAGCCGAATACTACGGTGTACCTACCCCGATTACCCAGATGGCTACCATTTCCGTACCGGAACCGCGCATGCTGCTCATCAAGCCTTATGAGCAGTCCATGATTCATGAGATTGAAAACTCCATCCGCAACTCGGATTTGGGCGTGAATCCCACCAACGATGGTCAGGTTCTGCGCGTGACCGTTCCACAGCTGACGGAGGAGCGTCGTAAGGAAATGGTGAAGCTGGCCAAGAGCAAGGGCGAGGACGGCAAGATTGCTATCCGTAATATTCGCCGCAAGGCCATGGAGCAGTTGAAGAAGCTGCAGAAGGACGGCGACGCCGGCGAGGACGAGGTCATCGCAGCGGAAAAGGAAATGGAAAAGATTACTTCCGGCTACATCGAGCAGGTGGACAAGCTGGTAGAAAATAAGGAAAACGAGCTGATGGAGGTCTAAGACCTCCCGTCATTGCCGCCGTGCCCGTCCCCGGCCGGCGGCGCTTTTTCTGTTCCGCAGCCTACAGCTCTGAAGTTTGGAGTAGGGGAGGTCGAGCAGTGGAAAGTTAGCGAGGGAGCGCGAAAGAAGCAGCGAAAGGAGCCGGTCATCGTGAGTGACGCCATTAACCGCCGATTGCCTCAGCCGAAGAATGGCGCAGGCCGCGATTTGCCGGCCGCTATCGGCGTCGGCGTAGGTCTCGGCGCACTCGTCGTGCTCGCCGTATGGGCCGGCCCACTCGCGTGGTACGCGTTTGTGGCCCTTGCAGTTGGCGTTGCTATGTGGGAGGTGCTCAGCCGCCTGCGGGAGCATTCCTACTATATCCCGCGCACGTTGCTCATTATTTTGGGCCAAGCTATGGTGTGGGTCTCGTGGCCACTGGGCGCGCCCGGCCTTGTTGCGGTCTATGTCACCGCTGTGCTGGCGCTTATGTTTGGTCGCCTCTTCCATAATGGTCGCCATCGCCCACCAATTAACTACCTGCGGGATATGTCCGTCGGCATTTTTGTGCTGACATGGATTCCGCTTTTTGCCACCTTCGCAGCAATGCTGTCCCTGGTGTCGACCCCATTTGCCAGTGGCGCCGCCTCCATCGTGGTCTTCATGTTGTGCGTGGTGGCCTCCGATACTGGTGGCTATATCGCTGGCGTGATGTTTGGCTCGCATCCCATGGCCCCTGCAGTAAGCCCAAAGAAATCGTGGGAGGGCTTTGCCGGGTCCATCCTCTTTGGCGTGGTCACCGGCGCGCTTACCGTTAAGTTCCTGCTCCATCACGATGCCTGGGTGGGCGGCCTGATGGGGCTTGGCCTTGTCATTTGCGCCACCTTGGGCGACTTAGTGGAATCACAGTTTAAGCGTGAGCTGGGAATCAAAGACATGTCGGCCCTGCTGCCAGGCCATGGGGGCCTGATGGACCGCCTAGATGGCATGCTGCCTTCCGCCATGGTCACCTGGGTGGCCATTAGCTTCCTGGCAACGTTCACGCCATAGAAGCAGCGGGTACGCAAAAGCCGCCTCTCCCCAATAGTCCGTCCTAAGAAGGCAGGACAGGGGGAGAGGCGGCTTTTTAAGACCTATACCTGCTGAGCCTGCTTGCGCAGTTGGCGGCGCAACTCAAACATGCGCCAGCCACCCACTAGCGCCATGATGAGTGCTCCGCCAATGGCGAAGATGAGGAAAGCGATTCCAGCAGGGAACTCACCGGACCAGCCTAGGAAATTCATGGGAACCGCGTGCTGGTTTTGCATGATGAAAACAATGAGAACAATCAGTAGCAGGAAACCTACGATGAGCGCGATCCATGTGCTGGCTGCGAAAGATCCCTTCGCCTTGCCGGAAGGCTGGGTGGAGTGAGAAGTAGAGTCAGAGACCGTCGGCTCTAGGCTAGAACCGGTCTCCGGTGCAGAAGCGTTCATCTCCGTCGAGGAGAGGTCTGCGTCGGAAGAAGAAAAGTCATCTGCGGGGTAATTCGGATTTGTCATGTATCCATTATTTCTTTAAACCTGTCGATTATGCCACTTGGCACGGCTTTCAATTGGAAAAACCCACGCAGACCGTGGAAAGATGGGCAACACTATGGCTCAACCAGTGAAACTTAATTTCTCCGCCCCGCGCCGCGGACTTCCCCCTAAGCACTTCGCCGACCTGACCGAAACCGAGCGCATTGATAAGCTCGCAGAAATTGGCCTACCTAAATTCCGTGCAAAGCAGCTGGCTAAGCACTATTACGAGCACTATACCGACAATGTGGAGGATATGACCGATATCCCTGCCGGCAAGCGCGAAGCAGTTAAGGAAGCCTTCTTCCCTGAGCTCATGAAGCCTATCCGGACTACTTCCACGGATGACGGCGAGACCACTAAGTCCCTGTGGCGTTTGCATGATGGCACGCTGCTGGAGTCGGTTCTGATGCGCTACCCAGGACGCGCTACGTTGTGTATTTCTTCCCAGGCCGGCTGCGGTATGGCCTGCCCGTTCTGCGCTACCGGCCAGGGCGGTCTGGACCGTAACTTGTCTACGGGCGAGATCGTTGAGCAGTTCCGCCATGCTGCAGCCGCAATGGCGGCAGAAGGTGGCCGCCTGTCCAACGTGGTCTTCATGGGGATGGGGGAGCCGCTGGCTAACTATAAGCGTGTGGTGCAGGCCGTGCGGCAGATTACCGGCCAGGATGGTGCCGGCTTTGGTCTTTCCCAGCGCAACGTGACTGTGTCTACCGTGGGCTTGGCTCCGGCAATCCGTAAGCTGGCGGACGAGGATTTGGCCTGCACGCTCGCCGTTTCCTTGCACACTCCGGATGATGAGCTGCGCGATGGCCTCGTGCCGGTCAATAACCGTTGGTCCGTCGATGAGGTGCTCGATGCTGCGCGTTATTACGCGGATAAGTCTGCCCGCCGCGTGTCTATTGAGTATGCCCTGATTCGCGATAAGAATGATCAAGATTTCCGCGCGGATATGCTGGGCCGCAAGCTGCATCAGAAGCTGGGCTCCAAGGTTCACGTCAATGTCATTCCGCTCAATCCCACGCCGGGCTCGGAGTGGGATGCGGCCCCGCAGGACCGCCAAGACGAGTTCGTGCGCCGCGTACAGGCCCAAGGCGTTCCTTGCACGGTGCGCGATACCAAGGGTGATGAGATTGCGGCAGCTTGTGGTCAGCTCGCAGCGGATGAACGGGAAGATAAGTCCGCCTAACTGATAAGATTGGCGGATATGATTACTCCGAATTATCCGCCGCTTGCAGATGACCCCACCTCGCAGGCCTTGGCCGTGCGCGGTCTGAATAAATCTTTCGCTGGACGCCCCGCGGTGTCGAATTTGAGCCTCGACATCCCGCGGGGCTCTATTTATGGCATCGTCGGACCGAATGGCGCTGGCAAGACGACCATGCTCACCATGGCTTGCGGCTTACTGCGGCCAGATAGCGGCGAGGCCTTTATCGCCGGGCACAATACCTGGCAGGACCCGCTCGCAGCGAAGGCGGCAATGGGCCTTCTTATCGATGGTGCTCCAGTTTTCGACCGCTTGTCAGGACCGGAATTCCTTTTCTACCTCGGGGCATTGCGCCGTATGAATCAAATGGAGGCGGAACACCGCAGCGCGCAACTCTTGGATGCCTTGCAGCTTGCCGACGCCGCCGATAAGCCCATCGCAGACTACTCCGCTGGCATGACCAAAAAGATCCTCCTAGCTGGTGCACTATTGCACAACCCAGAAGTTGTGATTCTTGATGAGCCTTTGGAGGCCGTGGATCCTGTATCAGGCAAACTCATTCAGGAACTACTGCGTGCCTACGTTGACCGCGGTGGCACGGTTATCTTGTCCTCCCATGTCATGCAATTGGTGGAGGGGCTGTGCGACCACGTAGCCATTATTGCCGGTGGCCAAGTGCTATCTGCTGGACACGTAGAGGAGGTGCGCCAAGAAGGCAGCCTCACGGATGCCTTTATCCACTTCGCCGGCGGCGGTGAATTTGATGCCGGCTCCTTTGATTGGCTGCGGCGCGATAGCGACGAGCCGCAACGTAGGGGAGGGGAGTTTTAGTCCTTATGACCTCTACGCTGCTAAAACTTCATCGCACATTGTGGGTGCGGAACCTAAAGTCGAATGCCTCAGCGGTCTTGATTCCAATCTGCCTGTTGCTCTACGGACTCATAGGCCTTGCGTCGCTAGGAGCTCTTGCTGCGGCAGATATCTCCATCGGAACTGGAAAAATGCAAGCGCTGGCCGTGGCCCCCGCTGTAGGCACACTTGCCTTTATCGTTATCACCCTCATCATGCCCAGCGGGGAGAATCAGCTTTCTGCCCGTGAACTTTCCGCGTTGCCGGTGCGCTTAAAAGACATCACACCGGCACTGGCTATTGCCTCAATACTCAATCTGCGCGCTCCGGTATCTGTCTTGCTCTCCATCGCCTATGCGGTGGCGGGAAGTGTGATCTTGGCGGCCAATGGCAAGGCATTGTTCATCGTGTCCTTCTGCCTGGGTATGCTCTTTGCCCTAGTGCTGACGCTGGTTTTAGTGGACCTTGCGGTCTATGTCGGGGCTACTGTCGCGGAGCTAAGCTCGACCTCCCTTAAAGTTTTGGGTGCGCTGGCGGTGTTCTTGCTCATCTTTGGTTCTAATCGGCTTGCTTCCCTTGCTGGCTCTGACTTCCCATTGGGAACTGTCGGCGAGGGGCTGGCATGGACGCCCGTAGGCGCACCAGTGGGCTGGGCGCTCGCGCTCGCCCAAGGCCAACTGGCGGTGGCACTTGCACAGGTCCTCATCGCCGCGGCGTCGTTGGGCGCAGCCGTGTGGGCGTGGCACCGGTTGCTGCGCCTGCAATTCGAGCGCCGCACACTCTTCTCTCCGGCGCACCAACGCCGCGAAAAGGTCAAAGGGGTAAGCCGCTTTTCCTTGGGCACCTTTTCCTATCGCGGTCCGGCTGCCATGGAATTTACGCGCTCGTTGCGCTACATCTTCCGTGACTCTCGCCTTATCGGCACCGTCATCATGCAGCCGATTTTGGCAATCGTCTTTATCATTCAGGGCTTTACTACTGATTCCGACTTGCCGTCTATAGGAATGCTATTTCTGGGACTCTTCGGCGGAATGGTAGCCACTAATGATTTTGGCTACGACGGTCCAAGCCTGTGGGTAAAGATGGTCGCCCCAGTCCGTCCGCGCACCTTGCTCTACGCGCGGCACTGGGCGCACTTGGCGCCCACAGCCATAATCTTCGTCCTCTCGGCGGCGGTGCTTTTCACGGTGAGCGCCGACAAAGCGCTCACCGGGTGCTTGATGGTGGTAGCACTGGGAATTTTCATTTCTTCTGCGGGATTGTCATTGCTGCTTTCCACCTTTAATCCCTTTGCCACCGCGCGGCCCGGTGGCAGTATGTGGGCAGATAAATCTGGCTACTCGGCCAGCGCCTTCTTAAGCGCAATCTTGAACCTGTTTATTGGCTGGACGCCGATTATTCCCGGCGTCATTCCAATGGCCATCGGCTACGGATCGAATATGGTTCTGGTTGCGCTGGGGTTTATCCTCGTCATTGCGGTTCCCGTTGCGTGCTATATCGTTGCCCTCCGGGTAAGCGGCAAACGCGTGGACAACTCCTTGCCTGAGATATACGCCAAGGTGGGGCACTGGGTGTCTTAATCCTCTGGTCCCCGAGACAGTGGCCGCATCGCAGCCCTCGCAGGCGCGGTTGGGTTCGTCGGGCTGGGAGTGGGGCCTAAACGACAGAATGTGTTGGTGAGTAGGGGGGCGTCGCCAAGCGGAGGCATAAAGAAACCGCCGGCCTTCGCGGGGAAGGGCGGCGGTAGCTAAAGCGTACTAAAAGCTTAGAGCGCGTGCTTGCCGGAAGTAACCGGGGTGGCGTTGTTGGTGCCTGGCTCAACGCGCAGGTGAGAAACGCGGGAAGGCTCAATGTTGAGCGCGCGCAGCTGGGAATCGGTCAGCTCGGCGTATACGCCGGTGTTGGTCTTCTGGTCGTAGACCCAGTCCGGCTCCTGGTGGCCCACCGGCTGGTTGCGGGCGGTTACGGTGCGAACCTGGTGCAGCTTAGGCTGGAAAGCGTGGATGAGCAGGCCAACGACGAGCAAGATAGCCAAGGCAATGAGCCAGATGGTCTCAACGTGGCCCTTGTGGTTACCAAAGTTGTAGGCAAGCAGGAACAGGACAGAAATCCAACCGGCGATCTGTACGCCAGAGCGGCTGATGCGGGACCAACCGAATCCTGCGGATGGAACGTCCTCAGTAGAAACACCGTCAAATACCTGCGGTACCGGCTTGTGGGAAGACACTTGCTCTCCTTCGCTTCTGCGTGTGTCCGTCTGTGCGATGGGCATGCGGGCACACCAATGCCATTTGTCTGTTACACATTCTAAAACATCGCACCTTAGATGGCGATTAAACACCCCCGTCGCAGTGTGGCGTACCTGCCGCAACCGCCCAATGGTGGTGGGCGCTAGGGTGGAAGCGTGACTACTCAGCGAATACTCATTCTTGGTTCCACCGGTTCAATCGGCACGCAGGCTCTGGAAGTCATTGCGGATAATCCCGATAAATTCGACGTCGTGGGAATCGCTGCGGGTGGCTCCAACCCGCAGCTCATCATCGAACAAGCCCGTAGCCTCAACCTTTCGTTTGACCACGTTGCCGTGGCCAACGAGGGCGCCGCGGCCGAGGTGTCGGCCGCTTTAGGCGGTTCGGTTTTGAGTGGCGCCGACGCTGCAGAGCACCTAGTGCGCTCGACTCCGGCCGATACGGTCCTCAATGCCTTAGTGGGTTCTTTGGGGCTCAAGGCCACCTTGGCCACCTTGGAGATGGGCGAGTACTTAGCCTTGGCCAATAAGGAATCCCTCGTCGCGGGCGGCACGCTGGTTACGCAGAAGGCGCGCCCTGGCCAGATTATCCCTGTTGACTCAGAACACTCCGCCATGGCGCAGTGCCTGCGTGCCGGCGAGGAGGGGGAGTTGGATAAGCTCGTCCTTACCGCCTCTGGTGGCCCCTTCCGTGGTTGGTCGCGCGAAGAGATGTGGGATGTGACCCCTGAGCAGGCAGCGCAGCACCCTACGTGGTCCATGGGGCAGATGAATACCCTCAACTCTGCCACCCTCATTAACAAGGGCTTGGAGCTTATTGAAGCAACGCTGCTCTTTAACATCGCCCCGGAGCGCATCGACGTCACCGTGCACCCGCAGTCCATCATTCACTCCATGGCCACCTTCAAGGACGGCTGCACGATTGCTCAGGTCTCGCCGCCGTCGATGAAGCTGCCCATTTCGCTAGCGCTGAATTGGCCGCACCGCGTACCAGGTGCCCAGCCAGCCTTGGACTTTGCGCAGGCGCATGATTGGCGTTTTGAGCCGCTTGATGATGCCGCCTTTCCCGCCGTCAACCTCGCCCGCAGGGCCGCGGCTGAGGGAACAGGGGTCATCTACAACGCCGCCAATGAGGAGGCAGCGGCCGCGTTCTTGTCCGGGCGCATCCATTTCCCGGAGATCGTGGACGTCGTGGGCAGGATCCTTGATTCCGCATCCGAGTTTGCTGGTGTAGTCTCTAGCCTCGATGAAATCCTCGCGGTGGAAGGCGAGGCGCGCAGGCGCGCGAATGCGCTGATTGATTCGCTGGCTGACTAGAAAGCTTTCACACCATGGCAAACTTGCTGGGCATTATGTTTTTCGCCCTCGGCATCGGGCTTACCGTAGCGCTGCACGAAGCAGGCCATATGCTCACCGCGCGTGCCTTTGGCATGCGCGTGCGCCGCTATTTTATTGGCTTTGGGCCGCGCCTTTTTTCCTTCCGGAAGGGCCACACCGAATATGGACTTGCGGCCTTCCCAGTAGGCGGGTTTTGCGATATCGCTGGCATGACCGCGCAGGATGAATTCCTCACCGAGGAAGAGGAGCCCCATGCGATGTATAAAAAGCCGTGGTGGCAGCGCATAATCGTGATGGCCGGCGGCATCGCTGTCAACCTGATTTTGGGCTTTGTCATCCTCTACTTTGTGGCGATGACGGCTGGCCTGCCCAATCCGGATGCTGATGTGCGCCCGCGTGTGGGCGAGGTGACTTGCTCGGCCAATCAGAAGCCGAACCAAGAGCTAGAAACGTGCACGGGTAAAGGCCCCGCTGGACAGGCCGGCGTGCAGGAGGGCGATATTATTGTGGCCCTCGATGGTCAGAAGCTGGATTCTTTTACCCAGCTGCGAGATGAGGTAATGCAGCGCCCTGGCGAGACCATCACGCTGACGGTCGAGCGCGGTGGGGAAGACAGGGACTTCACAGTCCACCTCGATACGGTCAAGCGGTTGAACCAAGATGGCGAGTTAGTGGATGCTGGCTCAATCGGGCTGAGCAATCAACTTATCGATGTCGTCGAAAAGCACGACGCCGTCGACGCCCTACCGGCAACCTGGCGCTTTAGCACCTATTCGCTGGGAGCAACGGTTGACGGTCTTAAGCAATTCCCCGGCAAAATTCCGGGTGTGGTGGCCTCCATCTTCGGCCACGAACGCGAGGCCGATGGCCCGATGTCCGTCGTCGGCGCTTCTCGCGTGGGCGGCGAATTGGCGGAGCGCTCCCTGTGGTCAATGTTCTTTATGATGCTGGCTACACTGAACTTCTTCCTCGCACTTTTTAACCTGATTCCGCTGCCGCCTTTCGACGGCGGACATATCGCAGTCATCATCTATGAAAAGCTGCGCGATGGCATCCGCAAGCTGGCGGGTAAGCCCGCTCTGGGCCCGGCCGATTACACCAAGTTGATGCCGGTGACCTACGTTATAGCCGCGCTGCTAATGGGCGTTGGTGTCATCGTCATCGTCGCCGATGTGGTCAACCCCATACGGCTATTTGGCTAGCCGCCGTAGCCCCCGCTGCGTGCACTTCAGGCATAAAGCAAGCAGTGCTAGAGTGGGGGCGTTAATCACCCAACGTATGTACTTACTGTGCTTCAACAAGGAGAATTCATGTCGACCCCCATCGGTCTAGGAATCCCAGACGGCCCACCACCAGTCCTGCACCCACGCCGCAAGACTCGTCAGCTGCAGGTGGGCCCGGTCGGTGTCGGCTCTGACTCACCAATTTCGGTGCAGTCGATGACCAATACCAAGACGCACGACATCAATGGCACACTGCAGCAGATCGCGCAGCTGACCGCTTCCGGCTGCGATATCGTGCGCGTGGCTTGCCCTAAGCCCATCGATGCGGAGGCACTTCCGGCCATTGCCAAGAAATCTCCCATCCCGGTGATTGCGGATATCCACTTCCAGCCTAAGTACATCTTCCAGGCCATCGATGCTGGTTGCGCCGCCATCCGCGTGAACCCGGGCAATATCCGCGAGTTTGATGGCCGCGTGAAGGAAGTCGCTAAGGCCGCCGGCGATGCCGGCATTCCAATTCGCATCGGCGTGAATGGTGGCTCCTTGGACAAGCGCTTGCTGGAGAAGTATGGCAAGGCCACCCCGGAGGCACTCGTCGAGTCCGCTATTTGGGAGGCTGGCCTCTTTGAGGAGCACGGTTATGGCGATATCGCTATTTCCGTTAAGCACTCCGATCCGGTTCTGATGGTGGAGGCCTACCGCCAGCTGGCGGAAAAGACTGATTACCCGCTGCACCTCGGCGTGACCGAGGCTGGTCCGAAGTTCATGGGCACCATCAAGTCTTCGGTTGCCTTTGGCGCACTGTTGGCAGAAGGCATTGGCGATACCATTCGCGTGTCCCTGTCCGCTCCGCCGGTAGAGGAAATCAAGGTGGGCGACCAGATTCTGCAGTCGCTCAACCTGCGCCCGCGCAAACTGGAAATCGTCTCCTGCCCGTCCTGTGGCCGCGCCCAGGTGGACGTTTACAAGCTGGCGGAGGAAGTTACCGCAGGATTGGAGGGCATGGAGTTCCCGCTGCGCGTTGCCGTGATGGGCTGCGTTGTCAATGGCCCAGGCGAGGCCCGCGATGCTGACCTCGGCGTTGCCTCCGGCAATGGCAAGGGTCAGATCTTTGTTAAGGGCGAGGTCGTTCGCACCGTGCCGGAGGACAAGATTGTGGAAACCCTTATTGAAGAGGCCATGCGCATTGCCGATGAGCAGGGTATGGAAGCCGTGGAAGGTGCCAAGGCTGAGGTTCGCGTAACCCAGTAATTTACCCACTTTGAGCAGACTGCCCCGCACTTCGGTGTGGGGCAGTCTTTTTTGGCGCTTGCGCTGCTAGAGTGCCAAGACATGAAGAAGTTGGTCGCGCTGGTTGCAACTATCACGCTCGCCTCCACCAGCGTGGTTGCCTGTACACCGAAGCCGGTTTCTGCGGAACCGGTCGCGGAAGAATTCCTCCAGGGGATGGAATCCCGCAATAATGACGGCTTAGCCGCGCTTACCGATGCCCCCTCCGACGCCACCTCCGCCCTCGATGCCACCTACTCCGGCCTGCAGGCCGAGGGGCTCGACATTGAGCTTGAAGGCATGGACCAAGATGAGACCCTCGCCACGGCGAACTACAAGGTCACCTGGGATCTGCCCAAGGATCGTACCTTGAGCTATGACACGCAGATGACGCTGACGAAGACTGAGGATGAGTGGACGGTGCGGTGGAAGCCAAGCCTTATCCACCCCGACCTGGGAGCAAACCAGCACTTAGAGCTGCGCGCGTTGGAAGCAAAGCGTGCCAGCGTAGTTTCTTCCAATGGAGTGGAATTGATGAGCCCGGGCCTGAACTACCGACTGGTGGTAGATACCAGTTCCTTGGAGGATGTGCGCCCTACCGCGTCAAAGATTAGCGGCGCGTTGGCAGCCGCCCATCGCCAGGATGAGTCAATTGCAGACATTGATGCCAAGGATTTGGCCAAGAAATTGGAGGATGCAGACGGTTCTTACTCCGTAACTATGTTCACGGAGGACCAAGCCAAGGCGGTGCGCCCGAAGGTGGAGGGCATGGACGGCGTGCGCCTCAACGAGGAGCCAGCCTTGGTTACCCGCGACCGCGGGTTAGCCCCCGATCTTATGTCGCGCGTGCGCTCTGCGGTCCAAGACGAGGTCGATGGTCAAACTGGCTGGTCCATCTCCGTGGTCAATGAGAATGGTGCGGCGCTTTCGGACGTCGAGAAGCATGCGCCTAATGCTGCACCGTCGATTAAGGTGGGCCTTGATTACGACGTGCAGCGCGCCGCACAAGAAGCGGTAAACGAGCGCTCGGATTCGCAAGCTATGCTCGTAGCCATCCGGCCTTCTAATGGCGATATTTTGGCCGTCGCCCAAACCGAGAAGGCCGATGAAGACGGTGACGTAGCCCTCCAAGGCCAGTACCCACCCGGCTCAGTGTTCAAGATTCTCACTGCCGCGGCGGGTGTAGAAAACCAGGGCCTTACTACCGATTCCATCGTGCCGTGCCCGGGCACCATGGACATCTTTGGCCGCGTGGTGACCAACTATAATGCCTTCGCCCTAGGCAGCGTTCCTCTTAGCCAAGCATTCGCGCAGTCCTGCAACACCACCTTTGCGGATATTTCTACTAAGCTCAAGCCCGGTGAATTGAAGGACATGGGAAAGAAGTTCGGCTTCGGCGTGGAATACGATATTCCGGGCCTCACTACCATTACTGGTTCCATCCCGGAGGGAAAAGAACCACTAGAGCGCACGGAAGCCGGCTATGGACAGGGCTATGACTTGGCGAGCCCTTTCGGCATGGCACTTGTTTCTGCAACGGTTGCTAATGGCAAAACGCCGACGCCTTCGCTGATTGAGGGCCATGAGACTAAAGCGTCCGATAAGCCGCAGCGGATTCCCAAGCACGTGCTGGACAATGTCCGCGCCATGATGCGCCAAGTGGTCACCAGCGGTACTGCCCGCAGTATGGCAGCGGGTGGCACGATTTACGGCAAGACCGGTGAGGCCGAGATTAATGAGGGCTCGCACGCCTGGTTTACCGGCTACCGCGAAGAAGACGATATCGCCTTTGCCACCCTCGTGGTCTTGGGCGGCGGCTCCGATGCTTCGGTCAATATCACCAGCAATTTCTTGCAGAAGGTCGATGACTACCGCTCCGGTCCGCACAAGGGTGCGGCTCCGCCGGCCGAGGGATAGACCTAGACCCAGAGCTGAAGCTACGGCCCTAGCTTATGACCCCGGCTGCTGCATTATGGGCGCAGAGGACTACCATGGGAAACCATGAGTAATCGAGGAAAGCTAAAGCCAGGCAAGCCCACTCCGATCCTCACCGTGCCGGAGAGCATTGAGCGACCGGAGTACGTGTGGAAGGACGAGGTACAAGAGGGCATTGGTGAGCCCTACGTCCAGTCCCCAGAGGTTATTGAGAAGATGCGCGAGGCCTGCAAAATCGCGGCCAACGCCCTCAAGGAGGCTGGAAAGGCCGTGCAGCCGGGCGTAACCACTGATTACGTGGACCGCGTCGCGCACGAGTACATGTGCGACCACGGCGCTTACCCGTCTACGCTAGGCTACCGCGGCTTCCCCAAGTCCAGCTGTGTATCCCTCAATGAGATTGTTTGCCACGGCATCCCGGATACCACCGTGATTGAGGATGGCGACATCGTCAATATCGATATCACCGCTTATAAGAATGGCGTCCACGGCGATAATAACGCCACCTTCCTTGCCGGTAACGTCTCCGAGGAACACCGCCTGCTGGTAGAGCGCACCAAGGAGGCCACCATGCGCGGCATCAAGGCCGCAAAGCCTGGCCGCGAGATCAATGTCATTGGTCGCGTGATTGAGTCTTATGTCAAGCGTTTTGGCTACAACGTCGTGCGCGACTTCACCGGCCATGGCGTCGGCCCAACCTTCCATAACGGCCTTGTTGTCCTGCACCATGACTCGACCGTTTACCGCGACATCCTTGAGCCTGGTATGACCCTGACTGTTGAGCCGATGATTAATCTTGGCTCCTTGGATTACGAGATCTGGGATGATGACTGGACTGTGCAAAACACCGACGGCAAGTTCACCGCCCAGTTTGAGCACACCCTCGTCATTACCGAGGACGGCAACGAAATCCTCACCATTCCCGACGAGGACTAAAGCTTTTTAATAAAGGCCGCCTCCACACGACCCAATGCAGGGAAGTGGGGGCGGCCTTTGTGCATGCTTGCTGACGTCCCGCGCAAGGCATCAGCACTCAGCACGTAGCTGTGCATAGCAAAGGGGCCCCGTTCTTAAAACGGGGCCCGCAATCCCTAGCTATCTAGAGCCAATCTTTGGCTAGCAATTAGCGGAAGATTGGGTCCAGAACGTGAGGGATGAAGCCGTTGTATACGGCGTAGTTGTAAGCACCGATCAGGGCGCCGATTGCGGAGGTGATGCCCAGAGCAACGGTGCCGTCGCGCCAGATCTCGCCCCAGCGAGGGTTGTTTTCGCCCTTCTCCACACCGAGAAGTTCGTGGCCGGTTACCTTCTTATCCTTGTCAGCGTTAGCGCCGATCTTGGAGGACAGGGTCGGGTACTCGCCTTTGTCAGCCTTGGTGTCCTTGATGACGGAGGAGAGGTTCTCGCCCAGGGAAGCACGCTCGTTGGGGGTGTCTTCAGCAGAAGCGACAGCGACGCCGCCGAAAGCGACGGTAGCAGCGGTAGCAGCAGCAACGGCTGCAGTGCGGAAGTTACGCATTGTGAAAATTACCTTTCGGAAGTTTTGATGAAGCCGTATGGCTGTTGCTTAGAAGGAAGGGCCGTGGTTGATGAAGTTGTAGACCGGGCCGATGACGCCGCCCAGAACAGCACCGATGCCGCCCAGGATGGTGAGGGAATACAGAACCTTAGCCCATACCGGCTGCTCGGAGAAGTCCTTGGAAGAACCGAAGATCTTGGTGCCGTCAGCTTCCTTCTCGCCCTCGAGCTTCAAATCCTGGTCTACCTTGTTAGGGAAGCTCTGGCCCTTGGAGGAGGAGCCCTCCTGGGAGGAGCCCTCGTTAGTGGCAGGAGCGGTCTGGGTGGCGTCGGAGGAGCCCTCTGCTGCTACGGCAACGGTGGTGCCGCCGAAGGCAACGGCGAGAGCGGTTGCGCCAGCGATAGCTGCATTGCGGATACGCATATCAAAATTCCTTAAAAGTCGTACTTGCAAGGCTTCCACACTGGGAAACCAAAGTGTTATTGAATGTACAGGGAACATCCAGAAACACGCGGTAGCCGTGTTCGTATCGGCTCTAGCCGGTGTCCCCAGTGAATCTAGTAAAACTCTTGTCCTTTTGCACGTCAAGGGCCGGAATTTCATCCATTAAATTAATGCGTGCCCCTAAATGGCGGTGAATTCCCTGCAGGTGCGAATGAGGCTTCCTTGGCGTGAAATGGGAATATGCTCCGAAAGCTGGGAAGATACTGGGCGTGTGTGAGAAAGATCACGTAACAATTTACTTTTACCACTCCAGTCCCAAAAGGGCATTTTCCACTACTTCTGGCAGTGCGGGATGGATCCAATATTGGTTGCGGATGAACTCCCGCATGTCCAATTTGTAAGCCATCGCGGTAATCAATTGCTGGATCAAGGTAGAAGCCTGTGGACCCATGAGGTGCGCGCCGAGAAGCTGCCCAGTGGAGCGGTCTGCTACCAGCTTGCAGATGCCAGTGCTATCTTCCATAGCCCAGCCGTAGGCAACGTCGCCAAAGTTCTGGACCTTGACGGTGACGTCGAAGCCCTTCTGTCGTGCCTGCTTCTCAGTTAGGCCCACTGTGGCGATTTGTGGGTGGGTAAAGATGGCGGCGGGGACATTGTCGTGGGGCAGTGGGCGGAGATCTTCTGGGTGGAGCAGATTGTGCTGCACGGCGCGGGTCTCCGCATTGGCTACGTGCTTGAGCATATATGGAGAAGAGACATCGCCAAGCGCCCAAACGCCCTCGGCGGTGGTGCGGCCGAACTCATCGGTTTTTAGTCGGCCGTCGGAAAGCATCTCAATGCCTGCCTTATCTACATCCATCTGGTCGCCATTTGGGGTGCGTCCAGTGGCAACCAGAATGGCCTCTGCCTCAATAGAGGTGCCATCATCTAGCTCCAACCGCACTCCCTTGTCAGTCTCCTCGAGTTTGGTGCCATTGGCTATGCGCACGTCGAAGCGATCGCGAGCAATCTGGTTGAAGCGGCTGGACAGGTCATCATCCAAGTGTCGCAGCAAGGTCTCGGAGCGATTGACCACGGTCACCTTGGTGCCGACACCGTCAAAGACATGGGCAAACTCCATGGCGATATAGCCACCGCCTACCACAATGAGGCTTTCTGGCTGGTGGTCCATGCGCATGATGTCTTCATTGGTGTAGTACTTCACGCCCGAGTTGGCATAGACCTCCGGAATCACCGGACGGGAGCCGGCGGCAATGACGATCTGGTCGCCGCTGATGACATGTTCGCCGGTCTGAATGGTCTTCGGGCCAACAAAGCGGGCATGCTCGTCATATACGGTGATATTTGGCGTTTCCTCACCGCGGCGATACTGCTCGCCGCCCTTGGCAATTTGGTCAATGCGGTTGGTAAAGACGCGGTCCACGATGGAATCCCAATCCACGCTATTGACCTGAGCATCTAGGCCTAGACGGCCGGCCTCGCGCGCCGCTAGGGCAATATCGGCGGCATAGACATACATCTTGGTGGGAATGCAGCCTACGTTGAGGCAGGTGCCGCCGAAGGTGCCTTTTTCAATGATGGCGATTTTCTGGTCATCAAAATCCGGGCTAGGGATGGAGTTTCCGGAGCCCGTGCCGATGATAATGAGGTCGAAATGTTCCTCGGCAGCGGTCGTATGGGACTGGTGTGAAGTAGTCACGTTTATTCCTTATATATAGGGGCTAAATTACTGAGTGGATTGTGGAGTATCGAGGACGGTGGGCAGCCACTTGTCACAGGTGTCAAAAGCTTCTTGGAGCGGGTCCGGAAGCGATAGGAACACATCGTGCCTAGCGCCCTTGATGGGATGCAAGGTGTAGTGGGCATTGAGTTCCTTTGCCCAGCGCCGCGTTTGCGCAACGTCGATGATGACATCCGCGTGGTTCACGCTGTCGGAGTACGGCTGACCCAATAGGGTTCGGGTGGACTGCAGCGTCAATATGGGGACGCCGGCATCAACGCGGCCGCTGTGGATAGCATCAAAGCCATGGAACACCGCGGCTATCCAGCCGACATATTTCTTATGGCCGGCCAATGGCTTAAAGCGAAGATCAAAATCCCAGTCGCCGTAGAAATCCTTGTGTACGGACTCGCCATAGGCGGTGAGGTTGCCACCGGGCAGGGGAGTCATGGGGGCCTTGCGGGCCAGCGCATAGAGCAACGGTTTGAGGGGAGTGAGAATCTGGCCAGGCACGCCCATCATGTCGAGCCATGGACTATTAAGGATGAGGCCCGCTAAGCGCTGGTGGCGTTCTCGGTCGGTTCGGCGCAGATGATCCATCCACAGCGGGGCGATCAAGCCACCGGTGGAGTGGGCGATGAAGACGACCTCATCATTGGGGATGGCATCGAGTGCGGCGGTGAGGTCAGCGAAATAGAACGCCAAATCCGATACATAGTGCCACGACTGGCCCGAGCGGCGCGAGCGGCCGCACTTGCGCAGATCGATGGCATAAAAGTCATAACCCTCGGCGGCAAAGTGCTCCGCTACGTGGGTGTGGAAGAAATAATCGGTCATGCCGTGTAGCCACACCAGCGCCGGGCGTGACGGGGTGGCTGACTCACGTGCAGTACCACCCGCGTGCTCCGGCGCGTAGTGCACCAGCGTGGTGACCACGTCGCCCTCGCCATCGGGGTCCGCGCCTAAGTCAATGGTGGCAGCTTCATAGTCAGGGCCAAGTTTGTCTGGGCCCCATACCGGGGAGTGTGTAACCATGCCTCGATTCTAGGTGCAATGAAGAACTTATGGTGCTGCCGGTGGGGTGTAAATACTGGGGGCGGAAATTCCCACATTTTCGCCACTGGTCTGGGGGAGAAATCCCAAATTGGATGAGAAAAAGCGTAGAGTAAGGCCTTAATGCGTGACGCACTGCCAGGTTGTCATAGCGCAACGATGGTGGCGCGGGGCGCTAAGCGCTAAAAATCAAGGCGTAGACCGCGCCGATGGATATCTATTTTCAATTCGAAGAGGTAATAACACAGTGTCCTCCGCTAAGAAGACAGCACAGGTTGTAGACGAGGTCGATGTAGTACTAATCGGTGCTGGCATCATGAGCGCCACCCTGGGTGCTATGCTCCGCGAGTTGGAGCCCAGCTGGACTCAGATGGTCTTTGAGCGCCTCGATGGCCCCGCATTGGAGTCCTCCTCCCCATGGAATAACGCCGGTACCGGTCACTCCGCGCTGTGCGAGCTGAACTACACCCCGGAGAAGAATGGCCGCATTGATATCTCCAAGGCTCTGGGCACCAACGAGAAGTTCCAGAAGTCTCGCCAGTTCTGGTCCCACCAGCTCAACAACGGTATTCTCACCGACCCGAGCGAATTCATTAATCCGGTTCCGCACGTGTCCTTCGCACAGGGCGAAATCCAGGTGGATTACCTCAAGCGCCGCTATGATGTGCTGAGCGAGAAGCACATGTTCCCGGGCATGCAGTTCTCCGCAGACGATTCCGACTTTGCTGAGAAGCTGCCGCTGATGGCGAAGGGCCGTGACTTCTCCAATAAGGTGGCCATTTCCTGGACCGACGCTGGTACCGACGTCAACTTTGGCGCGCTGACCAAGCAGTTCCTGACCGCAGCTAAGGCCTCCGGTACCGAGATCCGCTACGGACATGAAGTCATCGACATCAAGCGTGATGGCTCCGCGTGGAAGGTGTACTCCAAGAACAAGCACACTGGCGACATCACCGTAGTTAAGGCCAAGTTCGTCTTCGTAGGTGCCGGCGGTTACGCCCTGGACCTGCTGCGCAAGGCAAAGGTGAAGGAAGTTGCCGGTTACGCAGGCTTCCCGGTATCCGGTCTGTGGCTGCGCTCCAAGAACCCAGAGCTTATCGAGCAGCACCAGGCAAAGGTCTATGGCAAGGCTGCTGTGGGCGCTCCGCCAATGTCCGTGCCGCACCTGGATACCCGCGTTATCGACGGCGAGAAGGGCCTGCTGTTCGGTCCTTACGGTGGCTGGAGCCCGAAGTTCCTGAAGAAGGGCACCTATCTGGACCTGTTCAAGTCCATCCGCCCAGACAACATCACCTCTTACCTCGGCGTTGCCGTGCAAGAGTTCGGTCTGACCAAGTACCTGGTCGATGAGGTGCGCAAGAGCTTCTCGGACCGCGTGGAAGCCCTGCGCGAGTACGTACCGGAAGCAAAGGAAAGCGACTGGGAGACTGTTATCGCTGGGCAGCGCGTCCAAGTGATTAAGCCTGCTGGTGCGCCGCAGTTCGGCTCCCTCGAGTTCGGCACCACCTTGGTGAACAACCAAGAGGGCAATATCGCCGGCCTGCTCGGCGCTTCCCCGGGTGCATCCATTGCCCCGGCCGTCATGCTGGAGCTGCTGGAGCGTTGCTTCGGCGAGCACATGATTGATTGGGCAGACAAGATCCGCGAGATGGTTCCGTCTTATGGCATCAAGCTGCGCAACGATGAGAAGCTGTACGACGAGATGTGGGAGTACACCCAGAAGACCCTGAAGCTGGACCGCTAAGAGCTAGCTTTCCTCCCTACACACCCCCGCGCCGCCACGTCTGCGGTGCGGGGGTTCCGTGTCTACTAAGTACGTAATGGCAGCCCTAGGTGCCGCAGTAGGTGATGTAGCCCTCGAGGCCGTTTGGATCCGGCGATTCGAACGCTGGGTTGGGCTCCCACGGGTGGGTGACCGCGTGGAGGAGCTCCTGATACAGGCCCAACTCCCCGCGTTCGGCAGCCTCCAGCGCGGATTCTACGGCGAGGTTGCGCGGGATAACCCGCGGCATGGCGCTATCGACGCGGGAAGGATCGGGCGAGGACGCAAGGTACTCAGCCAAGAAGTCTCCCTCGGCAAAAAGCTCGCGGGCGTGGGTGGGGTGGCCCGCGGCGGCGTCGGCAAGAGCGCGGTGGGCCAGCGTGATATCTGGGCCGTTGAGCTGCATGGCATCCGCATAAGAAGAAGCGACCTCTAGAGAGGTATCCAGAGCCTGTGCTAAATCTGCCTTGCGCTGGTTCCCAAAGCGGTCTGTAAAGCCGTTGATGGATTCTTGGGCAAAGCTCATGGCCTTATTCATGTCCATATCAAAAAGCGGCAACAGGGATTCCGCCAAGCGGGCCAGGTTCCAGCCCAGAATGGAGGGCTGATTTCCAAAGGCATAGCGGCCCTGCCTATCGATGCTGGAAAAGACCGTCGCGGACGAATAGGCCTCCATGAAGGCGCAGGGGCCATAGTCAATGGTTTCGCCAGAGATGGTGGTGTTATCCGTATTCATCACGCCGTGGATAAAGCCCAAGCGCATCCAGCGGGACACGGTGCGGATCTGCGCATCCATCACCTGGGTGAAAAATTCCTGGTAGTTCGCGCCAGGGTAGTGGCGCGCAATGGCATAATCGGCCAGCTGGCGGGTGTAATCCGTCTGCGCGGCTAGGTGAAAGGTGCCGACGCGGATATGGCTGGCTGCCACGCGTACCACAATGCCGGCCGGTTGCACGTGCCCGCGCTGAATGGGCCGTCCGGTGGAGATAACCGCCAGCGCCCGAGTGGTGGGAACACCCAAAGCATGCATAGCCTCAGAGACTAGGTACTCGCGCAGCATGGAAGACAGCGTTCCGCGGCCATCGGACCCGAGGCGGGAAAAGGGAGTAAGTCCAGTTCCTTTGGCATGGAGATCCCATAGCCGCCCGTCCTTATCCACCTCGCCCAAAAGCATGGCTCGGCCGTCTCCCATCTGTGGGTTAAACGCACCGAATTGGAAGCCGGAATAGGCCATGGCGTGGCCGCCCGCGCGGCCGGTAAGGAAATCCATGCCCTCGGAGGAGCGCAGCCAGTCCGGGTCGAGTCCTAACTCCATGGCGAGTTCCTCGTTTAGGATGACCATCTCTGGGTTCGGCTGCTCCTCACCCTCGGTGGGGCGAACCAAGTGGGGAAGCTTCTGGGCAAAATCGTGATGGAGCTGCATCTAAACCTCCAGTGTTCCGCGCACGCGAATCTGGGCGCGACCGCCCACCCAAATATCCGTGCCGTCATCGTTGATAAATACTTCGCCCGCCCGGCCAATCTGGCTGCCTTGTGCTGCGGTATAACGCGCCGGCACCACGTTGCGCGAGCGCATAAACTGCGCGGCGCCGCCGTTGAAAGAACCGGTGACTGGGTCTTCGAATTGGGTGGTAAAGGCCCGCACCTCATAGGCCGGCTCGCCCTTTGCGGCATTGGGATTAAGGCCCACAACGCCGACCTTGGGGCGCTCGGCCCGGGGCTTAACCGCGCGCACCGCCGCGGCATCGCGCAATTGAAGCAGGCGCCAGCCCGGGCCATTGTCCACCCAGCCATGGTTCACAATATCCGCGCTATCTAGCCCCAACCCAGCGCAGGCCTCCTTCAGCTCTGCCGGGCTCAGCGGTTCTTCGCGGCGCAGCGGCGGGGTAGCAAAGGAAAAGACTTCGCCCTCTTCGCGGACGGTTACCAAGCCCACGCCGCATTCTTGGACGATGCGTCCCTCTTCCCGTGGCTGATTGCCTAGTGCCCGCCACGTGGCAGCGCTGCCCAAGGTGGGGTGGCCGGCAAAATCAAACTCCTCGTACGGTGTGAAAATGCGCACGCGGTAGTCCGCGCGGGCGTCGTGAGGCTCGAGCAAGAAGGTGGTTTCAGAAAAGTTAGTCCAGTTCGCGATTGCCTGCATCTGCTCGCTACTTAGTCCATCGGCGCCCGTAATCACCGCCAAGGCATTGCCGTTAAAGGCACCCGTGGCAAAAACATCAACCTCAAAGAACTCGTGGTGCATGCCCGCCAGTCTAGTCAGCCCCAGGGATGAGGACTAAGGCTTAGAGCCTGCGCTAGCCTAGAAAGCCATGAAGAAGCTATGGCCCGATGCACTTCGCGCGTGGGTAGGCCCACCGTGGAGAATTCTCATTCCGCTGTTCTTCTGGACTTCTTCGGTGCGGGTGGCAGAAGGTGTTATTGATGGATCCTCGCCTTTCCAAATGTTGGTCCTCGTGCTTTATGCAGTCGGTATTCCACTAGCATTATGGCTGCACCCCAAGCTCAAGGAGTACGCCATTGGCTTCATCGCAGTAATACTAACGGTGTGTATCTTTACCCCGCTGGCTGCCATGGGTAACGCTCACTTCTTCCCAGTGGCATACTGCGTATTTCTTATAGGCGCACATTCACCCAAGCGCTTACAACGGTTCTGGATAGGGTGGATTGCCTTAGGCACCTTGGCGGCCACTGCAGCGGACCTTTATGGGCGGAGACTCATAGATGGCATCGACTTTGGTCTGGAAGATGCCAACAGCATCGGCCCTCTGCCTGCTTTCGGCTCAGTCATTGCCATAGCGTGGCCCGTCATGGGCTTTTTCTTCTTGCTGGGCACCAATGACCGCAAAAAGCGCGAGGACCAGCAGCTGCTGATTGAACGTGCGGAGATGGCCGGCGCGGTAGAGCGCAACCGCATTGCCCGCGAGATGCATGACATTGTGGCGCATAATTTAGCGGGCGTTATCGCACTTGCCGACGGCGCCCGGTTCGCTGCTGCCAAAAATCCCACAGCGGCCACAGAAGCCTTGGAAACCATCGCCTCTACCTCCCGCGATTCCCTCAAGCAGATGCGCGGATTGCTCTCCGTGCTGCGAGATGGCGATTCCCGCGCCGATACCAAGGCGCCTGGCGCGAGCGATATCGCCGGACTCATCTCGGAAGCCCGCCGCAGCGGCTTCGATATCACCGTGCACGGGCTGGAGGACCTGCCGACCGAAAGCGACGAGCTCTACCAATTCACCGTCTACCGCGTGGTGCAAGAAATTTTGACCAATATGCTCAAGCATTCCCGCGATAAAAGGGGAGTGCTGCGCTTCCGCTCTACTGGAAACGGCCTAGTATTGAGCGCCGATAACTCGGCCGCACGCACGCCGGACAATCACAAGCCCGGTTACGGTCTCATCGGAATGATCGAGCGCGTTAAGGCCTATGGCGGCAGCGTTGCTACCCGCACCGAGGACGGACACTTCTTTATCACCGTGGAGGTACCCAATGACTAACCCTGAGCAGCCAACAGGTGCGCCCGCCGGCCCCATCCGCATTGGCCTAGTCGATGACCAGCCCCTCGTACGCGCCGGGTTCGCCATGCTCCTTGGTTCCCAAGAGGATTTGGACGTTGCCTGGCAGGCCTCCGATGGCGATGAAGTCCTTGACCTCGCCCGCGCGCAGCCTGCCGATATTGTGCTCATGGATGTCCAGATGTCCCGCGTCAATGGCATCGCCGCCACCGAAAGGTTGCTGCCGGAATTCCCGGACACCCAGGTCATCATGCTAACCACCTTCGATGACCAGAACTTTGTCCATGGCGCGATTTCCGCCGGGGCTTCCGGGTTCCTGCTCAAAGACGTCGAACCGGAGGAACTCCTCGCCGCTATTCGTACCGTACATTCCGGCGAGGCCGTCCTTTCACCGCGCATTACCGCCCAGGTGCTGCAGCAACTGCGCAGCGAGCAGTCTGCAGCACAGCCCGATTCACCTGCCACCCCCGTCGCGGCAGCAGCTACCGCCCCTCCGGCAGAAGATCTCACACCACGCGAGCTGGACGTCCTCAAGCTGATGGCACTGGGGTATTCGAATACCGAAATTGCGGAGTGCGAGTTCGTCTCCATGGCCACGGTCAAGACCCACGTGCGCCACATCTTGACGAAAACCGGCTCGCGCGACCGCGTGCATGCTGTGCTCTACGCGCTTACTCATGGCGTGGTTTCGGTGGAGGAACTGCTCTCTCATCCCTAGGTATGACCTGCTAAATCACTCCCGAGGATGGTTACTTTGTGCCGGTCAGGCGGCACGATGGGAACCATGCTCAAAGTTTCACACCTTTCCAAGAATTTCCGTTCCTTTAAAGCAGTAGATGACCTCTCCTTTGAGGTCCCAGACGGTCAAGTCACCGGCTTCCTCGGACCGAATGGTTCCGGCAAATCCACCACCATGCGCATGTGCGTGGGGTTGGAGAATCCGACTTCCGGCAACGCGACTTTTGATGGCACGCCCTTCCGTAAACTGTCCAATCCCGCTACCACGGTGGGCACCTTGTTGGACGCCAACTGGTTCCACCCGGGCCGCAGCGCCCGTGCCCACCTGGGCTACATGGCCGCGCTGCAGGGCGTGTCCATGAATCACGTGGATGACACCTTGGACCGCGTCGGCCTTACCCAGGTAGCCACCAAACGAGTGGGCGGCTATTCGCTCGGCATGAAGCAACGCCTAGGCCTTGCCTGTGCGCTCATCGGTGAGCCGAAGCATTTGCTTCTCGACGAACCCGTCAACGGTCTCGATCCCGAAGGCGTGCACTGGATGCGTGCCCGCATCCGCGAATTCGCCGAGGCCGGCTGCTCCGTGTTGGTTTCTTCCCACCTGCTTTCGGAGATGCAGCTCACCGCAGACCGCCTCGTGGTCATTGGCAAGGGCAAGTTGCTGGGCGAGGGCACAGTGGAGGAGTTCGTCAACGGCACGGGAGGCGCAAGCCTCGAAGTGATTGTGGACCAGCCCGATGAACTCCTGCGTCAATTGCACGGCACCGATGCGGAGACCTCCTTTGACGGTGAGGTCTTGCGCGTGCGCGGTCTCGAAGGCTCCGACATCGGCCGCATCTGCCTGGATAACCGCATTCTTATCTCCAGCTTGGAACGCAAGCAGCCCTCCCTGGAAGAGGCCTACCTCGGCGCTACCGCCGACCACGTGGCCTACCGCTCCGCATAGTTTTTCACCTGCACAATACGCTTCATCTGCAAAGGATTGTTTTACATGAACGCTTTGATTTCTGAATCCCGGAAACTATTTTCGCTCCGCTCTACTTGGATATACCTCGCCGTAGTTTCAGCTGGCATGGCTGCCGGCGCTGTCTTGTTGGCTTGGGCGAATGACTTCAATGGTACGGTCGACGGCAAATTCGAGGCTGTCGATGTGTCCATTTCCGGTTCACTCGCCATTGTCGTGATGGTGTTTGCTGCAGCCATGATGGTAGGCGGCGACCAAAGTAAAGGAACAGTTTCATGGTCATACCTCTCATCAAATCGCCGCGTAGGTATAGTGCTGAGCCAATTTTTCATCATCACCTTTTCGTTACTGCTCGCGGCCACACTGGGAATGGTGGTAGCCACGCTGTTGATTACTGCCTTCGGAGGTGATTTCAATCTGGAAAGCTTCATGCATTGGCCGGATAACAAGGGGTTCATCCTTGCCTACGTTGAGTGGACTGTCTTTATCCTGTTAGCTACCAGCTTGGCCTACCTTTTGCGCAGTGGTGCATTCGCAGCGATGATTCTCGTGGCAGAGTATTTCGTCATTGAAACCGCCCTCGATGCCGTTAGCGCTCCTTGGGCGAAGGCTATCCTCCGGGTGCTACCTGATGCCAACGCTTGGGGGCTAGTAATGGGCACCAACCGCAGTGGTGATGAGCAATCTCGAGCCGTTGCCGCTGTCGTTCTAATCGTGATGATCTTGCTCACCGTTGGTGGGGCCTGTGCGGTGGCGCGTCGTCGCTCTGTTGCGAAATAGCTACTAGGAGTTACTACCCTAGTGGGCATGAGTGATGCACTTTTTGCCCGCATAGAACCCATCCAGACCATGCGGGATGGCACGGTCAAGCAGGTCAACCCGTTCTCCGGGACCGAGGTGTGGACCGTGCCGGGCCGGGGCAACCGCCCCTTGTCCACACCGGTGGCTAACCCGCAGCCCTTGCACGAAGAAGACTTCACTCACCGCTGCGCCTTTTGCTCAGGTCGCATGACTGATACCCCGCCGGAAAAGGCCCGCATCCTGCCTTCCGGCGGGATTGTGCGTGGATTACCTTTGAGCGAATATGGCCACACCGTGCCGGCCTTTCGCCGCATCCCCAATCTGTTTGAAATCGTCTCCTATGACTACTGGCACGCCAACTACGGCTTCGACATGGATGCGGAGACCCGACAGCGCATGGACAACTACCTTGCCGATCCTGCCGGCCGAGAACATGTGCTCAGGATCGTGCGCACGAAGCGGAAGGCGGCGCACCTGCCTGAGGCAAGCGAAGAGGAACTTATGGAACAGGCGGCGGGCTTTTTCGCAGGTGGCCACGACGTCATCGTGGCCGGACGCCATTTTGAGCGCGGTGCACAAGATGATTCCCAGCTAGTGTCTTCCGGCACCTTGAGCGCCGAAGAGCACCTGCTCTTTATGCAGCTGACTATCGATGCCATGCGGGACCTCTACGAGCGCAACCGCTACGCACCCTATGTGGTGGCCTTCCAAAACTGGCTGCAGCCAGCCGGCGCCTCCTTTGAGCACTTGCACAAGCAACTCGTTGCCATCGATGACCGCGGCATGGCCTCCCACCGGGAGGTACAGATGCTGCGCAGCAATATGAACATGTACAACGAGTGGGCGGTGGACTATGCCGCTAGCCGCAACCTCATCGTCGCGGAAAATGACCATGCCGTTCTCTTCGCCGGCTTTGGGCACCGCTATCCCACCTTGGAGGTCTACTCCAAGTCCGCGACCTGTGAGCCGTGGCGGCAGTCAGAAGAGGAAATCCGCTCCATGAGCGACCTTGTTCACGCTGCCCACGCCGCAGTAGGCCGCGAGGTGCCCTGCAATGAGGAGTGGCACCACAAGCCTGCCGACGTCGACGTCGCTCAGCCATGGCGCATCCTCATCAAGCTCCGCATTTCCACCCTTGCCGGATTCGAAGGCGGCACCAAAATTTACCTCAACACCATCTCGCCCTGGGATCTGCGCGATAGGGTAGTAAGCCAGCTTTATCCCCTGCGCGAGTCCGGGCATGTTGCCCGCTCGGTCCGCGTGGCTACCGAATGTTCGGTACAGCGCAACAGCCTGCTGTATAACCCACAGCTGCGCTAGGCAAGCTGTGCTGAGTAGTTTGCGGTGGGCTTAGCGCTTGACGACGAGCGTGAGCTCACTCGACCCAGGCCCCGGCTCCTCAACTGTCATACCCGCGGCGTGTGCGATGGCGGCAACGTCGGCGGCGCAATAGGCGTCAGCAGGCGAGAGCGCTAACTCGCGGGCTAAAAGGCCCTTGTAGTGTTTATTGAAGTGGCTGACCACCTTGCGCGATCCATTGTCCTGCACGCTTTCCACCCGTACCGTTACCGCATCCTTTACGCGGCCGAGCTGCTGGTAGGTGCCCGAGCGCAGATCCACAATAAGCTCGTCTACCCCCTCGAGCGCCTGCGTGATCTGTGTGCCCCAGCGTGACTTCATGGTGCGGCCGCCTAGCTTCGAGCCTCCCGAAAGTCGGTAATGCGGAATGGGGTCGCTGGCGCGGAGGACTCCAAAGAGGGCGTCGCCAATAGCAAGGCGATCCCACGTGGGCAGGGAAGGGGCATCCAAGGCATCAAAAAGCACGCCGGTATAGCGCAACACGGCTGGCATGGTGGGGGTGGTGAAAAGCCCCTGGTTGGATTCGGCCTCACCGCGCAGCTTTTCCGAAAGCTTGAGTACCTCCATGGCCTCGTCTACCGGAAGAGACTGCAGTTCAGCAGCAATTTCTTGCCGGGTGGCATGCAATTGCGGAAAGGACAGCTGGCTGAAGTCAAGGGGCTGTCCCGTACCGCCATGAGCTTTAGTTTCTGAAGGAGGGAGGATAATGAGCATATATACAGGGTAGCGGGGTATATTTTGGTGCATGATTACCCGCCTTTCTGAACTATTTCTCCGTACCCTTCGTGAGGACCCCGCCGATGCCGAGGTTCCTAGCCACAAGCTGCTCGTACGCGCCGGTTATGTACGCCGCGTCGCGCCGGGCGTATATACCTGGCTGCCGTTGGGTCTGCGCACCCTGCGCAAGATTGAAGATGTAGTCCGTCAGGAAATGGACGCCATTGGCGGCCAGGAGATGCTCTTTCCTGCTTTGCTGCCGCGCGAGCCTTATGAAAAGACCAACCGCTGGGTTGAATACGGCGATAACCTCTTCCGCCTTAAGGACCGCAAGAACGCAGATATGCTGCTTGGCCCTACCCACGAGGAAATGTTTGCCAGCGCGGTCAAGGATATGTACTCCTCCTATAAGGATTTCCCGGTCACGCTCTATCAGATTCAGACCAAGTACCGCGATGAGGAGCGCCCCCGCGCTGGTGTGCTGCGTGGCCGCGAATTCACGATGAAGGATTCTTACTCCTTCGACATGACCGATGAGGGCTTGGATGAGTCCTACGGCCGCCACCGCAAGGCGTATCAGAATATCTTCAACCGCCTGGAGATCGATTACGCCATCTGTAAGGCCACCTCTGGTGCCATGGGCGGCTCCGCGTCCGAGGAATTCCTCGCCGTCTCTGAGGTGGGCGAGGATACTTTTGTGCGTTCCACCGAGGGCGACTACGCAGCCAACGTCGAGGCCGTGGTGACCCCAGCGCCGGCGGAGAAGGATATTGAGGAACAGCCAGAGGCACAGGAGTATGACACCCCGGGAGCAGAGACCATTGAGAAGCTGGTCGAATGGGCCCAGGGCGCAGGCATTACTGTCGACGGCCGCGAGGCCACCGCTGCAGATACCCTCAAGTGCATGATGGTCAAGCTCTTCCACCCGGCCGCGGAGAGCGAAGAGCGCGAGTCGGAGTTGGCGGCCGTTCTCATCCCTGGCGATCGCGAGCTGGATGAAAAGCGCCTTGAGGCCGCACTCGAGCCGGTGGAGTTTGAGTTGGCAAGTGACAAGGACTTTGCTGACAATGACTTCTTGGTTAAGGGCTATGTGGGCCCGCGCGCTTTAAATGCCAATGGCATCAAGGTCCTGGCCGATCCGCGCGTGGTCAAGGGCACGGCGTGGATTACCGGCGCCGATGCGAGCGAGCGCCACGTGGTTAGCTGCGTAGCCGGCCGCGATTTCACCGTGGATGAGTTCATTGAGGCCGCAGAGGTTAAAGAAGGCGACCTGGCTCCTGATAACCAAGGCACCTTGACCTTAGAGCGCGGCATTGAGCTCGGCCATATCTTCCAGCTGGGCCGCAAGTACACCGAGGCCTTTGACGTGCAAATCTTGGATGAGAACGGCAAGCGCGCCGTTCCTACCATGGGGTCCTATGGCATTGGCATCACCCGCATGTTGGCCGTACTGGCTGAGCAGCGCCATGACGACAAGGGCCTCAATTGGCCGGTTGCCGTCGCTCCTTACCAGGTACACGTAGCCGTGGCCAATAAGGACGCCGCCGCCATGGAAGCTGGCGACAAGCTGGTAGAGGAGCTCTCTGCCAAGGGGCTCGAGGTGCTTTTCGATGACCGTCCAAAGGTCTCCCCAGGTGTGAAGTTCAAGGATGCAGAGCTCCTTGGCATGCCGTTCGTGGCAATTCTGGGCCGCGCCTTCAAGGAAGGCAAGATTGAGCTGCGCATCCGTGGCGGCGAGACCCTCGAGGTTCCGGCCGAGGAGATTGTAGATAAGATCCTCGAGCTCGTGCGTGGCTAAATAAGACCAACCTCTGCGCGGCGGGGTACCGTGGAAGGCATGAACTTTCAAAAGAATGGGCTTTCCACCGTCCTTTCAGCAATGGGCGTACTGCACTTTGTGAAGGCGAAGACTTTCGAATCCATTGTTCCGCCGCAACTGCCAGGCCCTGCGCGCTTCTATAACTTTGCTTCGGGCCTGTGGGAGATTGCCACCGGTGCTTTGCTTCGCCGCCGCGCCACCCGCGGCTTCGGCGGTGCTTCCGCATTCGCACTCTTTGCTGCGGTGTGGCCGGCTAATATGTACCACGCTTGGATTGAGCGTAAGGCAGGGTGGCCAAAGAAGATCTACCACATCATCCGCCAGCCGCTACAAGTGCTGTTGATGATGTATGCCTGGAACATCGCCAAGCACGAGGCCTAAATTCACCATGGCTGCATGTTAGCCATTTAGATGAAGCACAAAAAGCCGGCCTCCTCCCCATCCCGCGAAACCCCGCGGAGTAAGGGAGGAGGCCGGCTTCGTGTTAAAAGCCGAGGCTAGAAACTAGCCGGCGACGGGACCGCCGCAGTTGGGCCAGGCGCCAGCACCCTGGGTGGCTAGGACGCTTTCGGCCACGGCAATCTGCTGCTCGCGGGTTGCCTGGTCAGCGGTTGCGGCGTACTGGGTGCCGCCATTGGCGGCCCAGGTCTGCGGGTTAAACTGTAGGCCGCCCTGGTAACCATTTCCGGTATTGATGTGCCAATCACCGCCGGACTCGCAGGCGGCTACCTGGTCCCAGGCGCTAGCCGGTGCGGCGGTAGCGGCAGGCGCGGCCAAGCCAGCAAGGCCGAGAGCTGCGGCGGAAATGGTCAACATGGTCTTCTTAGAACGCATTGAGAGGAAACTCCTTCTCTTTGTGTCTGTCTAGCTTGCGGAATCTCCTGCAAGCTCATGGTGACCCAACCTACGCACGCTAGAGGAACCGAGGCAATGCATAGCGTCGTAGAGGTAGCTGTCATTTCGCTGGCCCATTGCCAGGGGATGGACAGGTGGGGCTGGGTGGGGCGGCAGTGGTCTAGCGCATACCGTGGGACTCCGCCGCGATGCCAATGAGCCAAGTAACCCATTCCTGATCTGGGGACTCTTCTTGCGCTGCACCCGTAGCGGCCGCGGACCACTTGCGGCCGTCGTGGTCGGCAAGGCTATCGATAAAGGCCAGGGCGGAAGCGGAATCGTGGGGCAGTTCTTGCTCTCCGGAGGTATAAGCCGGCTCCGGCTGCGGCGTGTTGCCGTAGCGGGCTAGTGCGTCCTGGAGGGCGTCGATGCGGCGATGATGAACGGCTAGGCGATGATCCACCTTGTCCTCGTGTTCGGGGCCAACGTAGGCGCGGGCGAAATCTAGGCCGTATACCTGCTCATACTCCCAACTCAAGAGATCAGCAGCGCTCTTTTGCTCCGGTTGGGAAAGCTCGGGAATATCGGGGGCATCGCCAGGCAGCCAAGCATTGAGCGCGATGGCCTGCTCGGTAACTAGGGTGCGCGATTCGACGGTGACTTCATCGGCCGCCTCTGTTGTTGCGGAGGCGGCATTTTCCATAATTTCGCCAGAGTCTGCGGCGTGATTGGCCTCGGTAGGACGCTCTACCTCGCAGGAGCGTGGGGGATTGCCAGCATCATCCGTGCCACATAGCCGTGTAATTTCGGCATAAAGGGCGTCCGCCTGGGAGTTGCGCAGCTCTGCGGCATGGTCATCGACGCCGCTGAGGGACAAGGCGTCGGTGGCGGCGGCGTCGGCAAGCGCCAGCAGCCTGCTTTCTGGCCGCGGGCCAAAGTAGTCGACGACGGAATCAACCGCTTGGCACCCAGCCAAGGTGGGCAGGGTGGCGGTTGTGGCTACGAGGGCTAAAGCTAAACGTCGGCGGTTCACGCAAAAGACTGTACCCCGTAGCACGTAGGCTAGTGCACATGGCTTTCCCAGATGCACAACAATTGACCGATCTCCTACAACCAAAATTGGCTGAGCGGGGATTGGACGTAGAAGACATTAAAACCACCAAAGCGGGAAAGAAATCCCAGGTCATTATCCGTATTGATGGTGATAAGCGCCCTAGCTCCGATGTGCTGGAGGAAGTATCCAACGAGATTTCTGCCTTCTTTGATGACAAGGAAGCGCAGGGAGAGCTGAACTTCGGTGCGGGCTATACCTTGGAGGTCTCCACCCCCGGCGTGGACCTGCCGCTCACCGCCCCGCGCCACTGGCGCCGCAATCGGGGGCGCAAGGTCTCCTTTGACCTTGGCGATGGCAAGACTCAATCGGCGCGCATTGGCGCGCTTAACGACGCCGCCGATGCCGTAATCCTCATCACGGCAAGCAAAAAGGACGTGCAGGCGCGCGCTGAACGATTGGAAAACATTGCCCGGGCAGTGGTAGAAATTGAGTTTGCACAGCCGTCCGAACAGGAGTTAGAGGCAGTGCGCAAGACGTTTGAAGAAGCCGAGAATTAACCGGCAACCGAGAGGAATGACAAGTGAATATTGATCTACAGGCACTTCGTACCATCGAGTCCGAGCGCAACGTCCCCGTAAAGGACTTGCTGGAAGCGATTGCGGGTGCCTTGTTGTATTCCTACCTGGATTACCGCGAGTCTAATGCTGGCGGCAAGGTAGAAGGCGCCAAGTCCCGCGTCGATATCGACGCCACCACCGGTGCGGTCAGCGTCATTGTCTCGGAGCGCGACCCAGAAACTGGGGAAGTAACCACCGAATACGATGACACCCCGGAAAACTTTGGACGCGTGGGCGCACAGGCCGTGCGCGAGGCCATCCTGCGCAAGCTGCGCGAGGCCGAGGCAGAGCGCACCTATGATTCCTACTCGGAGCTCACCGGCCGCGTTGTCAGCGGCATCGTCCAGCGCGATGCGCGCGCTAATGCCCGCGGAATCGTCGTGGTCCAGCTGGGCTCTGAGCTGGAGTCCCAGGACGGCATCTTGCTGCCGGCCGAGCAGATTCCGGGTGAAAAGCTCGAGCACGGTGACCGCATTAAGGCCTATGTCGTAGGCGTTAATCGCAATGGCGCCCAGGTACAGATCAATCTCTCTCGCACTCATCCGGAGCTGGTGCGTGGCCTTTTTGAGCTTGAAGTTCCAGAAGTTGCCGATGGCAGCGTAGAAATGATTGCCATTGCCCGCGAGGCAGGCCACCGTTCCAAGGTGGCCGTTGTGGGCCATGCCAAGGGCCTGAACGCAAAGGGAGCCTGCATTGGCCCGCGCGGTCAGCGCGTCAACAACATCATGCGCCAGCTCGGCGGTGAAAAGATTGACATCATCGACTTCAGCGAGGATCCCACGGTCTACGTAGGCAATGCCTTGGCCCCCTCGAAGGTGGTCAAGGTTACCGTTGTGGACAACGAGGCGCAGATCGCACGCGTGGTGGTGCCGGATTACCAGCTGTCCCTGGCTATTGGTAAAGAGGGCCAGAATGCCCGTCTTGCTGCCCGTTTGACCGGTTGGAAGATCGATATTCACTCGGACGCTGACGCTAATTAAGGATCTGCGCTTTTGTAGCGTAGGCTAGTAAACGGCCCAGTTGCAGATTGGGGCATATTGGCGACGCGAAAAGTAAGGAGATGAATGTCTGAGAGGCAAAGACTCCGGACCTGCATCGCTACTCGCCGCCGCCTGCCAGATACGGACTTGCTACGGGTGGTCATCGACCACGATGATCCGCACGGCCGCCGTCTGGTAGCAGATCCACACCGCCGGCTTCCCGGCCGCGGGGCGTGGATTAGCCCCACACTTTCTGCACTCGAGCTGGCGGAGCGCAAACGCGCCTTCAAGCGCGCGCTTCGCACGTCCGCACCCGTGGACACAGGTCAGGTACGGCAGTACTTGGAAGCGCATAGCGGACAGGTACCTAGCGCGGACAATGCCGCGTTAGATTCGTACGAACCAGAGTTACAAAGGAAGACCGAACACTGATGAGCGCACAACGATGAAGCATCAGCGATGAAAGTCCTACACACCTAACTAGGGGTCAGGCCAGTTTCCGCGGCCTTGACTCCTAGTCGATACCAAGAGGAGACAAGTGCCCGGAAAGCTACGTGTTCACGAGCTCGCAAAGCAGCTCGGAGTAACCAGCAAGGAACTGCTCGCCACCCTGAAGGAACAGGGTGAGTTTGTAAAGACTGCTTCTTCCACCATCGAACCGCCGGTGGTTAAGAAGATGCGAGCACATTATGAAGCACAGTCCGGCGGCGATGACGCCGCCGAGAAGAAGCAAGACAATAAGCCTGCCAAGGGTGCCGCTAAGAGCACCGCAAAGGCGAGCGCCCCTAAGCCGGGCGCGAAGTCTGCTGCCCCGAAGCCGGGCGCAGAGGCGCCAAAGCCAGGCGCGAAAGCCGCTGCCCCGAAGCCCGGCCAGGGCGCACCGAAGCCAGGTCAGGGTGCTGCTAAGCCCGGCGCAAAGCCAGCTGCCCCGAAGCCGGGCGCACAGGCCCCGAAGCCTGGTGCTAAGGCTGCCGCACCGAAGCCCGGCCAGGGCGCACCGAAACCAGGTCAGGCTGGCGGCAAGAAGTCGGGCGAGCGTCCGACCCCAGGCAACTCCATGCCTCGTCCAATGCCGAAGCCAGGCGGTTCCCGTCGCGTAGCTAATAACCCGTTCTCCACGGGTGGCGGCGACAACCGTCCGGGCCCTCGCCCAGGTGGCTCCAAGGGCCAGCGTGGCGGCAATAAGCCAGGCGATAACCGCGGTAAGCGCGGTGGCCAGAACGAGGGCGGTAATAACCGTCAGGGTGGCAATAACCAGGGTGGCGGCGGTCGTCGTCCATCCCCGGCCATGATGCCGTCCCACCCGAACCCTGCGTCGATGCCGTCTAAGGCACCGAGCGGCGGTGGACGCGGCGGCCGCGGTCGCGGCGGTCACGGCGGACCGGGTCACGGTGGCCCAGGTGGCGGCCGTCCAGGCGGTTTCCGCGGCGGCGGACGCGGCGGACGTCGCGGTGGCACCGCAGGTGCATTCGGCCGCCCAGGTGGCGCTCCACGCAAGGGCAAGAAGTCCAAGCGTCAGAAGCGCCATGAGTACGAGGAGCAGCAGAAGCACGTCGTAGGCGGCGTGCGCTTGCCAGACGGCAAGGGCCAGACCGTCCGCCTGCGTCGCGGTGCATCCCTGTCTGACTTCGCCGAGAAGATCGGCGCGGATCCAGCAGCACTGGTGCAGGCACTGTTCAACCTCGGTGAAATGGTGACGGCAACCGCTTCCGTATCGGAAGATACGCTGCAGCTGCTCGGCTCCGAGATCAACTACAACGTCGAGGTTGTCTCCCCTGAGGACGAGGACCGCGAGCTGCTCGAGTCCTTCGACTTGAAGTTCGGCGAGGACGAAGGCGGCGAGGAAGCACTGGAGAATCGTCCTCCAGTCGTCTCCGTTATGGGTCACGTTGACCACGGTAAGACCCGCCTGTTGGACGCCATTCGTAAGACCAACGAGGGCGCCCGCGAGGAAGGCGGCATCACCCAGGGCATTGGTGCCTACCAGACCACGGTGGACGTGGACGGCGAGCGCACCATCACCTTCCTGGATACCCCGGGTCACGAGGCCTTTACCGCCATGCGTGCCCGCGGTGCTAAGTCAACCGACTTGGCCATCCTCGTGGTTGCCGCCGATGACGGCGTTATGCCACAGACCGTGGAGGCCATCAACCACGCCAAGGCTGCCGATATTCCGGTCGTCGTGGCCGTGAACAAGGTGGATAAGCCGGAAGCTCAGCCGGATAAGATCCGTGGCCAGCTCACCGAGTACGGCCTGGTTCCGGAAGAGTACGGCGGCGACACCATGTTCGTGGATATCTCCGCGAAGCAGGGCAAGAACATTGACCAGCTGCTTGAGTCGGTCATCCTCACCGCGGATGCGGCCTTGGAGCTGACCGCTAATCCAGACATGGACGCACAGGGCGTGGCCATTGAGGCTCACCTGGACCGCGGACGCGGTCCGGTGGCAACGGTCATCGTTCAGCGCGGTACCTTGCACGTGGGTGACTCCATCGTCGTTGGCGATGCGCACGGCCGTGTCCGCCGCATGCTCGATGAGTTCGGCGAAGACGTCGAAGAGGCGGGCCCATCCCGTCCGGTGCAGGTCCAGGGTCTGTCCGGTGTGCCGGGTGCAGGCGATAATCTGCTCGTGGTGGAAGATGATCGCGTTGCCCGCCAGATTGCTAACCAGCGTGATGCTCGCAAGCGTTCTGCCCTGCAGGCAAAGCAGCGCAAGCGCGTCTCCCTGGAGGATCTGGACAAGGTATTGCAGGAGACTTCGACCCTCAACCTCATCCTCAAGGGCGACAATGCCGGTTCCGTCGAGGCACTGGAAGATGCCCTGCTGGATATCAAGACCGAGGACGAAGTCGAGCTCAACATCATCGACCGTGGTGTGGGCGCTGTGACCGAGACCAACGTCTCTCTCGCAGCGGCTTCCGACGCCGTCATCATTGCCTTCAACACCCGTGCGGAAGGCAAGGCGACGGAGATGGCCACCCAAGAGGGCGTGGATATTCGTTACTACACGATCATCTACAAGGCCATCGAAGAGGTCGAGGCTGCGCTCAAGGGCATGCTCAAGCCGATTTACGAGGAGCGCGACACCGGTGCGGCCGAAATCCGCGCCCTGTTCAAGTCCTCCGCGGTGGGTACCATCGCCGGCTGCATGGTTACCGAGGGCAAGGTTGTCCGCAACGGCAAGGTTCGCCTGCTGCGCGATAACAACGTCATCACTGCCGACGCCAAGATTGAGTCCCTGCGTCACGAAAAGGACGACGCAACCGAGATCAAGGCCGGCTACGAGTGCGGTATGGTGCTCTCTTACCCGGATATCCAGGTAGGCGACATCATCCAGGCCTACGAAGAGGTCGAGGTTCCGCGCGACTAATCGCCGCCGCCTCAAGGCCCGCTTCCGCTCCCGCCGTCCCCACTGAATGTGCTGCTAGCACTCAGTAGGGAAGGCCCGGGGAGATGGGAAGCGGGCCTTGCGCTTTTTCTGCGTCTGTGAGTTGAGGGCGCCGTGGGTGCCGCTGCCTACTGGCGCTGCCGCGACGGGTTTTCATTGTCCGGGATTCGGCACTAAACTGGTGGTTTCTTGTACCGGTTGGCGGTAATTTTAGAGATAGATTCTTATTGAGCTGGGAGGTTCACATGGTCGATCACGCACGCGCAGCGCGCATGGCCAAGCGCATTCAGGAAATCGTGGCGAGCGCCATCGAACGCCAGATTAAGGATCGCCGCCTCGAGCTGGTGACCATTACGGATACTCGAGTCACGGGCGACCTGCACGATGCCACCGTTTTTTATACCGTGCGCGGAAAGGACATTGATTCAGAGCCGGACTTCGCACAAGCAGAAGAAGCCCTCAAGCGCGCTAAAGGTCAGCTGCGCAAGATTGTGGGCGATCAACTCTCGGTGCGGTTTACCCCGACGCTAACCTTCGAGGTCGATACCGTTCCGGAGGCCTCTGCTCATATGGAAGAACTTCTGGCCCGTGCTCGCGCCCGCGATGAAGAACTGGCAAAGCTGAAGGAAAACGCCCAGCCGGCAGGGGATGCGAACCCGTATAAGACCTCCGATGAAGACGAGGCTTAAGTGACCAAGAAGCAATACGAGCCGGCAGTTGCCGCTTTGCACGATGCTCATAGCATCTGCATTGTGACGCACCTGCGGCCGGATGCCGATGCCATCGGCTCTGCTGCGGCGTTGCTGCTCGCGCTGCGTCAACGGGGCAAAGACGTGTGCGCCGTTGTGGGCCAGGAGCGGGAAATTTCCCGTAACCTTTACACCATTCCTGCCGCCGACGACGTCACCACTAGTCTTAAGCTGCCGGAAGGTTATGACCTCTACGTCACCGTTGATTGTGGTTCTTTGGACCGAACGGGGTTCTTTGCGGATCGGATTGAACAGCTAGCCCAGCAGGGCCGGGTTCTGTGCATTGACCATCATTCTTCTAACCCAGGGTTTGGTGCCATCAATGTGGTGGACACTGCATGTGAATCCACCACCGTGGTCTTGCTGAGAATCCTGGATTCACTGGAGATTCAGATTGACCGTCATATTGCGCACTGCTTATATGCCGGTTTGATGACCGATACTGGCAGCTTCCGCTGGGGTAGGCCGGCTATGCACGATATTGCCACCCGCCTCATGCACTACAATCTTGATACCAAGCAGATCGCAGCTGACCTTTTAGATTCCACCACTCCGGACGATCTTCAGATGATCGGTAGGGTATTGGCCGGTTTGCGCCTCGAAGATGCAGGGGAGCACACCCTAGGCATTCTCGTCGCGCGGCTGGAAGATATCCAGGGACACTCCGATTCGGCTGTCGAATCACTAGTGGAGTTCGTTCGCGCGCTTGAAGGAACCACCGTCGGCGTGGTGTTTAAGGAACAAGCTCCGGAGGTGTGGGCGGTTTCTTTGCGTTCTTCTTGCATTGATTGTTCTTCGGTGGCGCTAACCTTCGGCGGCGGCGGGCATGTACCGGCCGCGGGCTATACTGCCCACGGGGCTCCAGAAGAGATTATTAAGGAATTGGTGGCCGCTATCCAATGAGAAATAGGCAGACGGATGGAATGAACGCTCAGGATCGCTCCACCGCCGGCACGGTAACCGCACGCGAGGTCTTTGGCCTCGCGTTTCCCGCGCTTGGCGTACTTGCAGCCATGCCGCTCTACCTTTTGCTAGATACCGCGGTTGTCGGTCGTCTTGGTGCCCAAGAGCTCGCCTCGCTTGCTGCAGCCACCACAATTCACTCCGTGGTGACGACGCAGTTGACTTTCTTGTCCTACGGCACGACCGCTCGCTCTGCTCGGCTTTTTGGCTCCGGCAAGCGCGAAGCTGCGGTTGCTGAAGGCGTGCAAGCCACCTATGTGGCTCTAGGAGTTGGCGGGCTGCTGGCGGTAATTATGTGGATTTTCGGCGGAGTGTTTGCCCGTGCTCTAACTGGTGATCCCACTACAGCCGCCGGGACGGCCTTGTGGCTGCGTATCGCAGCTCTGGCTATTCCCGTTACTCTGGTGGAGATGGCCGGAAACGGCTGGATGCGCGGTGTCCAAGATACGAAGAAGCCACTGTACTTTACTTTGTCGGGCATGATTCCCGGCGCTATTGCGGTTCCCATCTTCGTTCATTTCTGGGGGCTGGCAGGCTCGGCCTTTGCCACGGTATTAGGCATGAGTATTATTGCTGCGCTATTCGTCCGCGAATTGCACAAGGAACATACCGGCTCCTGGCAATTTCAGTGGAATGTGGTACGCGAACAGCTCATCTTAGGCCGCGATCTTATTTTGCGTTCGGCTAGCTTCCAGGTGGCGTTTCTTACCGCCACGGCTGTGGTTTCCCGCGTTGGTACCGCTTCTTTGGCCGGTCACCAGATCATGATGCAGCTGTGGAACTTCATGTCCCTCATTTTGGATTCGTTGGCCATTGCCGCGCAGTCTTTGACTGGTGCTGCACTAGGTGCTGGCTCTGCGCGGCACGCACGAAGTGTGGGCAGCAAGGTGGCGTTGTACTCTACGATTTTCTCTGGCCTCTTAGCTGTCGTATTTGCTGCTGGTGCAGGGATTATTCCGCGTATCTTCACCTCCGCTCCGGAAGTGCTCGATGCCATTTCCCAGCCGTGGTGGATCCTGGTAGCCATGGTTATCGGCGGTGGCGTGGTTTTCGCCTTCGATGGTGTTTTGCTGGGCGCGGGCGATGCTGCGTTCCTGCGCACGCTGACCATTTCTTCGGTCCTGGTGGGATTTTTGCCGGGCGTTATCTTGGCGCACTTCATGGGTACAGGCTTAACCGGCGTGTGGTGTGGCCTCGCCGCTTTCATTGCTTTCCGCATGGTGGGCGTGGTCTACCGGTTCCGTTCGATGAAATGGGCCGTAGTACAGGAGCGCTAGCTGCGCTAAAGTGGGCGTGTTCATACTCTCGCGCGGTGCCCGGCTCCGTGCAGCGCGCAGATTCTAGGAAGGCGGGTGAGAAACCTATGCCAACAGTGTGGGCGGTTTCTGACCTGCATGGAGCGGTCAAAACCAATAGCGAGCGCATTGATCAGCTCACCCCGCCCGATCCCGCAGATTGGCTCATCGTGGCCGGGGACGTTGCAGAACGCACCGATCTCATTATTCGTATTTTGCGCCAGCTCAATGATCGTTATGCCAGGGTCATCTGGGTGCCGGGCAACCATGAGTTATTCTCCCGCTCCCAAGACCGGTATCAAGGCCGAGAAAAGTATGCGCACCTGGTGGAAAGGTGCAGGGAAATTGGAGTTATTACTCCCGAAGACCCGTATCCGGTATTCCACGGGACCACCATCGTTCCGCTATTTACTTTGTATGATTACAGTTTCCGTCCGCATGGCCTTAGCGTGGACGAAGCTATTGACGCGGCGCGCGCAAAACAACTGATGATGACCGATGAGTTCGCCATCGCCCCCTTCGTAGACGTGCGGGCGTGGTGTTGGGACAGGTTGGCATATTCCATCAAGCGCCTTTCCCGAGTACATGGTCCTACCGTGTTGGTTAACCATTGGCCGTTGGTCCAAGAGCCGACAATGTTATTGCGCTTTCCTGAAATTTCCTTGTGGTGCGGAACCAGGCATACGCGGTCATGGCCGCGGCGCTATAACGCGCAGTCCGTCATCTATGGGCACCTGCATATGCCGTCTCGCATGAATGTGGACGGCGTTGACCACATCGAAACATCATTGGGGTATCCGCGTGAATGGCAGGGGCGTGAGAGCGCCCAGGCGTGGCCCTATCCGGTACTGCGTTCCTTTGTAGAGGAGGGGACACGATGATGTATCCAGAGCTATTTCCTGAAAGTGCGCGCTATTGCTACGTGCGCACGGATTCGGGTTACGCGGATTTGGCCAATTTTGAAGAACTCGCGGCTGAAGAAAAGTCTCTGGTTTCCCAGGCAGTTGATGTGCGCAAGGCCGAGTTCGGTGATGCTCGGTGGTGTGCGCACCGAGCCTTGCAGGAATTAGGTGCCAATCCGGCGACGCCGATTTTGCGCGGCGAGCGCGGCATGCCGCTGTGGCCAGAAGGTTTTGTCGGCTCGATGACGCATACCGAGGGGATGCGGGCTGCGGTGGTTGCCCCTACCTCAGCCTTAAAATCCGTAGGCCTGGATGCAGAACCCGCCGAACCGCTGCCAGATCATGTGCTCACCATGATCGCCCGAGCGGGGGAGATGCCGCAGCTTTTGCGACTTCGTGAGGCAGGGATTACCTGCCCGGACCGATTGCTTTTCTGTGCCAAAGAGGCCACGTATAAGTCATGGTTTCCCATGACCTTCCGGTGGCTCGACTTTGACCAAGCAGAAATCGACCTGCGCGAGGATGGCACGTTAATTTCCTATATTTTGGCTAGGCCCACACCGGTGCCTTTTATCACCGGGCGCTGGGTAATTCGAGACGGCTACGTTATCGTCTCCACCTCGGTTCCAGCCTTAGACTTTAGCCACTAAAGGGTAGAGGGCCGTGCCACAAATACGGTGGCCAGGCGCTTGCCTTTTTCTTTAATGAGCGCCACCGCTTGGCCATTGGGGGCCACAGCAGCGTGGACGCCCTTGAGCCCGCGAGGCTCTAGCCATTTGCCCATGGCGAGGGCGGCTGCCTCCTCATCCGAAACGGAAAGGACGGGGAAGCAGCGAGCCAAGGCCTCGTCCAGGCTGAGGGAAAGGCGCGGGGAATCGGCCAGGGTGTCGAGCGAGAGGGCGTCGGCAAGCGCAAAAGGGCCCACCTCAGTGCGGCGCAAGGCGGTCAGGTGCCCGCCCACCTGCAGGGCCTCGCCCAGATCGCGAGCTAGGGAGCGAATATAGGTACCGGAAGAACAATCCACCGTGACGTCTAGATCGATGTAGTCGCCCTCGCGGCGCTCTGCCAGAACGTCAAACTTATCTACCGTTACTGGGCGGGCGGGAATGTCTACCTCCTGGCCCTCGCGTACTAACTCATGGGCGCGGCGGCCGTTAATTTTGATAGCGGATACCGCCGCGGGCTTTTGCATAATATCGCCGGTGAGCTTGGCAATCTCTGCCTCGATTGCGGTGCGGTCAATGTCCGCAGCGCTAGCACCCCAAGAGTATTCCCCCTCGGCGTCATCGGTTGTGGTGGCGGCGCCGAGGCGAATGGTGGCGTCATAGGACTTAGTGGAGGCAACCATGTGGGCCAAGAACTTGGTGCCACGCTCCACGCCAAGGACCAGCACGCCGGTGGCCATGGGGTCGAGGGTACCGGCGTGGCCTACCTTCTTGGTATGAAAGTACCTGCGTAGGCGGCCGACAACATCGTGGGAGGTCATGCCGGCGGGTTTGTCTACGATGACGAGTCCGGAGTTTGCGAGCGCATCAGTCATAGCCTCTAAGTCTATGCTCTACGATGGTCTGCGTGGATATTTGGTACGGAATCGATGACATCCCCGCGGAATTGGGCCCAACGTCAGTAACCATCGGCGTCTTTGACGGCCTGCACCGCGGCCATCAGCAGCTCATCTCCGCCTGCGTGGAGCATGCACGCGCTCATGGTGAGCGCCCTGTCATGGTGACCTTTGACCCGCACCCGGTGTCGGTATTCCTCCCGGAACGTGCACCGTTGGCGGTGCTGAGCTTTGAACGCCGACTGGAATTGGCCGAAGAGATGGGCATTGCTGCCGTGCTCGTTATTGACTTCACCCGCGACCTTGCTGGGGTGGAGCCACGGCCCTACGTAGAAGATTTATTGGTAGGAAAGCTCGCAGCCCAGCACATCGTGGTGGGCGAGAACTTCACCTTTGGTGCCGGCGCGACCGGAACCGCCCAGGCTATGCAGGATTTTGGTGCCGAGTTTGGCTTTAGCGTGGAAATCGTTCCGCTGCTGGATGATGAGGGCGTGCGCATTTGTTCCACCCACATCCGTGAGTGCCTTGCGCAGGGGGACATCGAGTCCGCAAACTGGGCTCTCGGCCGCCATTTCACCGTGACCGGGCCCGTAGTGCGCGGCGCAGGACGTGGTGGCAAGGAGCTCGGATTCCCCACGGCCAATCAGTATTTCCCGGATACGGTGGCCATCCCGGCCGATGGTGTGTACGCGGGCTGGTTCATCGTGCACTCTGACTCCTCTATCGAGGGGGATATGCGCCCTGGCGTGGCCTATGCGGCCGCTATTTCCGTAGGCACCAACCCCACCTTCGGCGATGAGGAGCGCTCCATTGAGTCCTTTGTGCTCGACCGCGACGCTGACCTTTATGGCTACGAAGCTACGGTGCACTTTGTGGGCCACCTCCGCGATATGGTGAAGTTCAACTCCGTAGACGAGCTGCTTGAGGCCATGGCCAATGACGTAGCCAAGGCCCGCCAGGTGCTCGCTGCCGACGCGAAGGCGCAGGGCTGGACCGCGAAAGACTACTTCCTGCGGGAGAAATAAATGAAGGCGATTCTCGATCTTGATACCGGCATTGATGATGCCCTAGCGCTGGCGTATGCCATCGCCCATCCGGACCTGGACTTAATCGGCGTGACCTGCACGTACGGCAACGTGACCGTGCCCTTGGCCGTGCGCAACACCCTGGCTCTTCTAGAGCTGCTGGGCCAAGACGATATTCCAGTCTTTGCCGGACCTAGCCCGGATGGCTTTCGGCCAAGCGAGATTTCTTCTTTCATCCACGGCCACAACGGCGTGGGGGAGGTCCTGCTTCCGCCGGCAACCACCCAGGCGCAGTCCCAACCAGCGGCCGAGTTTCTCATCGAAGCCGTGCACGAGCACGGCGATGATCTAGTAATCATTCCGACCGGCCCGTCCACCACGATTGCTGCCGCCATGCAGCAGGATCCTTCCTTTGCCGCGGCCGCGCACTTGGTGATGATGGGCGGGGCTCTTACCGTTCCGGGCAACGTCACGCCGTGGTCTGAGGCCAATATCTCCCAGGATCCGGAAGCTACCGATTACCTCTTCCGCCACACGAGCGATACCACCATGGTGGGCTTGGATGTCACCTTGCGCACCCTTTTGACCACAGCGGAGTCCGCTCGTTGGCGCGCTACCGGCACCCACGCTGGCCGCATCTTTGCGGACATGGTGGACTATTACATCCGCGCTTACGCCACCACATCGCCGCACTTGGGCGGGTGCGGTTTGCACGATCCATTGGCCGTTGCGGTGGCAGCAGATGCCTCGCTTGTCGACGTCCTTTCGATAAACCTCAAGACTGACACCACCGGCCCTACCCGTGGACGGACAATCGCGGATGAAAAGCGTTTGGATGCGCCACCCACCGCCCGGGTGGCTGTGGGCGTGGATAGTGATCGTTTTGTGCGAGAGTTTGTCGAACGCCTTGAGACGTTCTTCAGCGAGCTTTAAAAGCACAGCCTAGAAGCCATGTGGTTTTGATTTTTTCTGCCTGGGCGCTGTAAGGTGTTTGTTTGGCTTAGCGACTGCGGTTCACAGCAGTTGCGGCACGCACAAGTACTGCGCCCAGCGCAGGCTTATGCGTCACGATAATGTGGACTGAAATAAAGGAGAAATACTCATGGCATTGACCACTGAGAAGAAGGCCGAAATCCTCAAGGAGTACGGCCTGCACGAAACCGATACCGGTTCCCCTGAGGCACAGGTTGCCCTGCTGACCTCCCGCATCAATACTTTGACCGAGCACCTGAAGTTCCACAAGCACGATCACCACTCCCGTCGTGGTCTGCTGCTGATGGTTGGTCGCCGTCGTGGCCTGCTGAAGTACCTGGCTGAGAACAACGTCGATCGCTACCGTGATCTGATCTCTCGCCTGGGTCTACGCCGTTAATTTCGGCCCAGCTTCGGCCACCTCGCCCCGCCCTTTGGCGGGGCTTTTGTGGTTTTTCTGTTAGAATTTGACACCGTTGTCATAGACAAAATCGACCAGGCGGCATCGACGATCGCCCAAACCACTCAAGGAGACATTTTTTAATGAGCGTTCAGAACTCCGTCGAGTTCAATATTGACGAGGACTTTGGCATTACCGAGGCCATTGCCACGCTAGACAATGGTGACTTTGGCACCCGCACCCTGCGCTTTGAAACCGGCCAGCTGGCCCGGCAGGCAGACGGCTCCGTGACCACCTACTTGGACGATGACACCATGTTGTTGGCCACGACCACCGCGTCCAACCAGCCGCGCGAGGGATTTGATTTCTTCCCGCTGACTGTGGACGTAGAAGAGCGCATGTACGCCGCCGGCAAGATTCCGGGCTCCTTCTTCCGCCGTGAGGGTCGTCCTTCTTCTGAGGCCATCCTGGCATGCCGCCTCATCGACCGCCCGCTGCGCCCAACCTTTGTCAAGGGTCTGCGCAACGAGGTTCAGGTCGTTGTCACCGTGATGTCCCAGGATCCGGAAGAGTATTACGACGTCGTTGCCATCAACGGCGCCTCCGCCGCCACCCAGCTGTCCGGCCTGCCCGTCTCCGGTGCAGTCGGCGGTGTCCGCATGGCACTGATTGCTGACGATAAGCACCCGGAAGGCCAGTGGGTAGCGTTCCCGAATCACGAGCAGCACGAGCGCGCTCTCTTTGAGATGGTCGTTGCCGGACGCATTGTTAAAAAGGGCCGCAAGGACGACGTAGCCATCATGATGGTTGAGGCCGGTGCTGGCACCAACGTTGCTGAGCGCATTGCCGACGGCGCTCCTGCACCGCAGGAAGCAGCCGTCGCTGAAGGCTTGGAGGCAGCAAAGCCTTTCATTAAGACCCTGTGCGAGGCCCAGAACGGTCTGGCGGAGCGTGCCGCCAAGGAAACCCAGGCGTTCCCGCTCTTCCCGGCATACGGCGATGATGTCTTCGCGGCAGTTGAAAAGGCCGCTGCAAAGAAGCTAGAGAAGCTGCTGACCATTCCGGGCAAGCAGGAACGCGACGACGCCACCAATGAATACATGGAGCAGGTCGAAGAAAAGCTCTTGGACCAGCTCGAGGACTTGGAAGAGGCCGATGCGTCTAAGCAGATCCGCGGCGCTTATAACGCTTTGATGAAGCAGATCGTGCGCCAGAAGATCCTCTCCGAGGGCTTCCGTATCGATGGCCGCGGCGTTACCGATATCCGTGACCTCTCCGTTGAGGTGGACTTGGTTCCGCGTGCTCACGGTTCCTCCCTGTTCGAGCGCGGTGAGACCCAGATTCTGGGTGTTACCACTCTGGACATGCTCAAGATGGAGCAGCAGATTGATTCCCTGACCCCGGTGGAATCCAAGCGCTACATGCACCACTACAACTTCCCGCCATTCTCCACTGGCGAGACCGGCCGCGTGGGCTCTCCGAAGCGCCGCGAGATCGGCCACGGTGCTTTGGCCGAGCGCGCTCTGCTTCCGGTCATCCCATCCCGTGAGGACTTCCCATATGCCATCCGCCAGGTCTCTGAAGCCTTGGGCTCCAATGGCTCTACCTCCATGGGCTCTGTATGTGCCTCCACCTTGTCCCTCTACAATGCCGGTGTTCCGCTGAAGGCTCCGGTAGCTGGCATCGCTATGGGCTTGGTCTCTGGCGAGGTAAATGGCAAGGAAAAGTTCGTCGCCCTGACGGATATCCTCGGCGCCGAGGATGCCTTCGGCGATATGGACTTCAAGGTCGCCGGTACTTCCGAGTACATCACTGCTCTGCAGTTGGACACCAAGTTGGATGGCATCCCGTCTAAGGTCCTGGCCCAGGCCCTGGAGCAGGCTCGCGATGCCCGTTCCACCATCCTGGAAACCATGGCTGAGGTCATCGATACCCCAGATGAGATGTCCGGCCTTGCTCCGAAGATCACCTCCGTCAAGATCCCGGTCAATAAGATCGGCGAGCTTATCGGACCAAAGGGCAAGACCATCAACCAGATCACCGAGGAAACTGGCGCCGATGTCTCCATCGAGGATGACGGAACCGTCTACGTTTCCGCTGCCACCGGTGAGGCTGCGGATGCTGCCATCGATAAGGTGAACTCCATTGCCAACCCACAGCTGCCGAAGGTAGGAGAGCGCTTCCTGGGCACCGTGGTAAAGACCGTGCCGTTCGGCGCATTCGTTTCCTTGACGCCGGGTCGCGATGGCTTGATCCACATTTCCAACCTGGGTGGCGACGAGCGCATCGAGAAGGTAGAAGACGTCATCAACGTTGGCGATAAGGTTCAGGTAGAAATCGCGGATATCGATAACCGCGGCAAGATTTCCCTGGTTCCGGTTGAGGACTAATCCCTAAACCCAAAGAAGGCTCTGCCTTCCAGTTTATTCGCTGGAAGACAGAGCCTTTCTTCGTAGGTGTGCACCGTTTAGAGGCGCCGCTAAACCTTAGTTCTGGAAGTCAATGACCACGCGCGACGGGTCCTTCAGATACGTCACGGAGTATGCAGTTTTCTTCTCTAGACCGATAATGAGCTGGGTTTGCGCCTCAAAGGTGGTGGTGTAGTTGACTGCGCTAACCACCCCGGCGCCAGGGGTAGTGCCTGGCTGCATGTACTTTGCTTTCAGCTCTGGGGTAGCAGGCCACGGCGTTCCCTCAATGCCGAGGTTGAGGAAAGTATTTCCTTGGACCTCAACCGGCTTTCCGGATGCCTGTTGGGCAGGACTATCGGTATAGGACGTAAACCAGCCCGGTTCGCCTTCTCCCTCCAGGTCGATGACGACTCTGGTGAAGCCTTCGTGTGCCCCCACTCGCACGCCCGTGGGAATGAGGTTTCCGAGCCCCTCCGGCATGTGCTGTTGGTCCTCGAGCGAGGCCGTACCCATACCGGCGAATGCCAGTGGGGCAGAGTCTTGGGAGAGCTTCTGCCTTTCTGCATCCGCTGCAGAGGTACTGCGCGGGGCAGAACTAGCGGCGGGGGTAGCGGAGCTGGTCGGAGCATCAGCCGTGTCGGTAGTTGACTGAACTTCACTAAATGCCGGTGTACCTGCCTGCGTAGTGTCTTCATCGGAACAAGCGGCAAGTGCTAATGCGCATCCTGCGCTGATGGCCACGGCGATAGTGCGAGAGAAATTTGAGGGAGACATATTCATCACTTCCTTGGTGCTTACCGTGTTGTTACACCCATTCTACTGGGGCAGATGGGACGGGCAGTAGGAAGTGATGCAATTGTTAACCCGTGTGAGAGGGGAGGGTGCGGCTACTTCTTTAGCTCCACCAGCTGAATAAGGTTGCCCACGGTGTCATCAAAAACAGCGATAATAGACGGTCCAACATCGGTGGGCTCCATGGTGAACTTCACGCCCTTGTCACTGAGTTCCTTATATTCAGTTTCCACATCCGCGGACAGGAACTGCGTGACCGGAATACCGTCGGCCTTGAGTGCTGCGGCGTAGTCTTTGGCGGCGGGATGCCCCTTCGGTTCCAAAAGCAGCTCGGTATTTCCCTCACCTTCAGCATTGGTGACGGTGAGCCAACGGAAATCGCCGTGGGTGACGTCATCCTTAACTCGAAAGCCAAGGGTATTGACGTAAAAATCGTGAGCGCGGGCAACGTTGTCTACAGGAACGGAAGCGATATATATCTGCATGCACGCCATCCTAGTGAGAGTGAGGGGCATCGTCGGAGAGCGCAAGTCCGTTCCAAGGAAGGCGAGGAATTGCGCAACCCCCATGCGCGTTAGGATGGGGAGAAAAGTACTACCGATGTGGCTGAAGAAGGAGAACACACCATGGCTATCAAGGTTGGCGTACTAGGCGCGCACGGACGCGTAGGCCAGGCAATCGTTGAAGGTGTCAACGCGGAAGATGACCTAGAGCTGGTGGCAGAAATCGGCCGCGATGATGATCTGCAGCAGCTTATCGACGCCCACGCTGAGGTCATCGTGGACTTTACCCAGCCAGATTCCGTAATGGGAAACCTGGAATTCTGCATTGCCCACGGAATCCACTGCGTGGTGGGAACCACCGGCTTTGATAAGGAGCGCTTGGCTCAGGTAGAGGAGTGGACCAAGCAGGACGGTGCCGGCAATGTTCTCATTGCCCCGAACTTTGCCATTTCTGCAGTTCTCACTATGGTGCTAGCTAAGCAGGCTGCCAAGTTCTTCGAAACGGCAGAGGTAATTGAGTTCCACCACCCAACCAAGTTGGATGCGCCGTCCGGTACTGCGATCCATACCGCTGAGGGAATTGCCGCCGCCCGCAAGGAGGCTGGTCTGGGTGAAATGCCGGATGCTACGGAAAAGCAGCTCGATGGTGCCCGCGGTGCCACCGTCGACGGTATTCCGGTTCACGCGGTTCGCACCCGTGGCATGGTGGCACACGAGGAGGTCATCTTTGGTGCTCAAGGTCAGTCGCTGACCATCCGCCAGGATTCTTATGACCGCGCTTCCTTTACTCCGGGCGTCCTGGTGGGCGTGCGCCAAATTGCGGATCACCCGGGCCTAGTCGTAGGCCTCGATAAGTACCTGGGGCTTTAAGCCATGGCTAAAGCAAGTGAGCTAGACATTCAGCTCATTGCCGCAACACAGTTCCACGCCCCGCAGGGCGTGGAGTGGCACGCGGATGACTCGGCCTCTGATGGGGAAGCGCTTGTCGAGTTCGCTGGACGGGCTTGCTACGAGTCTTTTGATAAGCCAAACCCCCGGACGGCAACCAATGAAGCCTACCTGCACCACATCATGGAGGTAGGCCATACTGCGTTGCTCGAGCATGCCACGGCCACCATGTACATCACGGGGCTGTCGCGGTCGGCGAGCCATGAGCTCGTGCGGCACCGGCACTTTTCTTTCTCGCAGCTTTCCCAACGCTTTGTTCACCCAGAAGAGACCGAGGTGGTCCTGCCTAAATTGGTGGCTGAGGACGAGCAACTAAGCCGATTGGTAATGCAAGCGGTAGATGAGACTCGCTTTGTCTACGATGAACTGCTTAACGCGCTAGAAGAGAAGCTGGATGAGCCCAACGCTCTTCTGCGCAAGAAGCAGGCCCGTCAGGCGGCGCGTGCTGTGTTGCCAAACGCCACAGAAACGCGCATTGTTGTCACTGGCAACTATCGCGCGTGGCGTCACTTTATTGGTGCTCGTGCCGCCGAGCAGGCCGACGAGGAGCTTCGCCACGTTGCGGTGGAGTGCCTGAAACTGCTGCAAAGCAAGGCTCCAGTGCTCTTTGATGATTTCAATATCACCACTCTTGCTGATGGGACCCAGATGGCGGCAAGCCCCTACGCCTAACACGCGCGAGACCCCGATGCGGCTAATTGCAAGCCAAAAGGGTAATCTTGACGGCTATGAGCACAGGTATGACAGCAAAGACTGGCGTCGACACCTTTGGACGCATCGGCATCGCCATGGTCACCCCGTTTGACCGTGACGGTGCGCTGGACGTTGCAGCAGGTCGTCGCCTAGCAGCTCATCTCGTTGACAATGGCGTTGATTCGCTCATCCTTGGTGGAACCACCGGCGAATCACCGACCACTTCAGTTGAAGAGAAGCTGGAGCTGCTCAAAGCCGTAAAGGAAGAAGTAGGAGACCGCGCAAAGCTTTGCGCCGGTGCCGGAACGAATGACACCGCAACCTCCATTAAGCTGGCTCAGGCCACCGCAGATGCGGGGGCAGATAGCCTGCTGGTGGTAACTCCGTACTACTCCAAGCCTTCACAAAAGGGCGTTTACGAGCACTTTGCCGCAGTCGCGCAAGCCACGGATCTACCGATCTGTGTCTATGACATCCCTGGCCGCTCGGGCATCCCAGTGGCGCCGGATACCCTCCGCCGCCTTGCGGATTTGCCGACCATCCAAGCCGTAAAGGACGCCAAGGGCGACCTTCCTGCGGCCGCAGAACTCATCCAAGAAACCGGTTTGGCCTGGTATTCCGGTGATGATCCGATTAACCTGCCGTGGCTTTCCCTCGGCGCTTCTGGTTTCATCTCCGTCATCGGCCATGTTGCACCGCGTGCCTTGGCAGAACTTTATGAAGCTTTCGACGCGGGCGATATGGCCCGCGCCCGAGAAATCAATGTCACTACGCTCCTTCCGCTCACCCATGCACAAGCTCGGTTGGGCGGAGCGACGTTTGCAAAGGAAGCCCTGCGCCTGCAGGGCATCGAAGTTGGCGATACCCGTCTTCCTGTCACCGCTGCGAGCGAGGAGGAACGCGAGGTACTTCGCCGTGATCTGGAACAATCTGGAGTCCTCTAAGAATGAATGAACCCCGTAACCGTTCCCGCAAGGTGACCCGCAAGGCGGGCCCACCGGCGGAAAACGAAACCGCCTCCAACGAGGCGGCTTCGCCAGTTTTCCAAGCCCCAGCAACTGACGCGGGCAATTCCGCGCAGGATAATTCCGCTAAGGGCGACAAGGATAATTCTGGCAAGAAGAATTCTTCCGACAACCACAACGAAGGTGGCGGCAACAACCGTCGCTCCCGTTCCCGTGGCAGCCGCGGCCGTGGCCGTGGTGGAAACGGCAACGGCAATAGCAATAACCACGGTGGAAACAATAACCACGGCGGCAAGAACGGCAACGGCAACGGAAAGAACGGCAACGGTAAGGGCCGCGGCCGCAATAACCGTGGCCGCCGCAACGTGCCCAAGTCTATGCAGGGCGCGGATCTGACCAAGCGCCTGCCGGAGCCACCGAAGCAGCCGAAGGATGCCCTGCGCATTTACGCTCTGGGCGGTATCTCGGAGATCGGCCGCAACATGACCGTCTTCGAGTACGGTGATGACCTCATCATCATCGACTGTGGTGTGCTCTTCCCATCCTCTGGTGAGCCAGGCGTGGACCTCATCCTGCCTGACTTCGGCCCGATTGAGAAGAAGATCCACAAGGTCAAGGCCCTCGTCGTTACCCACGCGCACGAGGACCACATCGGTGCTATCCCGTGGCTGCTTAAGCTGCGTCCGGATATCCCCATCGTTGCTTCCCGCTTCACCATCGCGCTTATTGCTGCAAAGTGTAAGGAGCACCGCCAGAAGCCGAAGTTCGTCGAGGTTAATGAAAAGTCCGACGTAACCTACGGTCCGTTCCGCGTTCGCTTCTGGGCCGTCAACCACTCCGTGCCGGATGCCTTGGGTATCATGCTGGGCACCCCAGCCGGCAATATCATCCACACTGGTGACATCAAGCTGGACCAGACCCCGCTGGATAACCGTCCAACGGACCTCCCAGCCTTGTCCCGCTATGGCGATGAGGGCGTTGACCTCATGCTGTGCGATTCCACCAACGCCACTGTCCCAGGTGTATCGGCATCCGAGGGCGATATTCCTGCCAACTTCAAGCGCCTCGTTGCCGGCGCTAAGCAGCGCGTTATCTTGGCCTCCTTCGCCTCCAACGTCTACCGCGTCCAGGCCGCTATCGACGCTGCCGTGGCAAACGGCCGCAAGGTGGCCTTCAATGGCCGTTCGATGATGCGCAACATGGAAATCGCGGAGAAGATGGGCTTCTTGAAGGTCCCACGCGGCACCATCATCCCCATCGATGAGGCCGCCAAGATGGCTCCGCATAAGACCATGCTGATTACCACCGGTACGCAGGGTGAGCCCATGGCCGCACTGTCGCGTATGGCCCGACGCGAGCACCGTCAGATTACTGTCCGCGATGGCGATACCATTATCTTCTCCTCCTCGCTCATCCCGGGCAATGAGGAGGCCGTCTACGGCGTTATCAACATGCTGTCCCAGATCGGTGCAAACGTCATTACCAACCAGGACGTAAAGGTGCACGCTTCCGGTCACGGTTACGCTGGCGAGCTCCTCTTCCTGTACAACGCAGCGCGCCCGCGCAACGCTATGCCGGTGCACGGCGAGTGGCGCCACCTGCGCGCCAATAAGGAACTGGCTATCTCCACCGGTGTGGATCGTGACCGTACGGTGCTGGCACAAAACGGCGTCGTCGTGGACCTGCGCAAGGGTCGCGCCGAGGTCGTAGGCCAGATGCAGGTGGGTAACCTGTACGTCGACGGCGTATCCATGGGCGATGTGGATGCCGATACCTTGGCTGATCGCACCAACCTGGGTACCGGCGGCGTGGTTTCTATCACCTGCGTGATTGATAACCGCACCTCGCGCCTGCTGGAGCACCCAACGGTATCTACCACAGGCTTCTCCGATGATGACCGCGGCATCGTGCCGGAGGTTGCGGAGATGGTGGAAAACACCATGAACGATCTTGCCGCAGAGGGCGAGAACGATACTTACCGCATGGTGCAGAAGCTGCGCCGTAAGGTATCTAAGCTTATGGATTCCAAGTACAAGCGCGAGCCGGTTATCCTTCCGACCATCGTGCCGACCAACTCCGGCCCTTTGGTTACCGATGAAGAAGACGTTGACGCTTCTCGCGAGTCCCTGTAAATAGCACGGGTTCCTCACGCTAAGTGAAACAAAGCCCCAGCATGCCAGTTAGCTCGGTATGCTGGGGCTTATGTCGTTTTCTTCTGCTGAGCGCGCCAAAATGGTAGCGCTATTTCATAAGCTTGGTCCCGATGCCCCTACCTTGTGCGAGGGCTGGACAACCCGCGACCTAGCCGTGCATTTGTGGGTAAGGGAAAACCGCCCCGATGCCGCCGCCGGCATTTTCATCAACGCGCTGTCCGGCCGTCTGGCAAAGGAATCACGCAAGGTGGCAGAGCGCGACTTTGATGAGCTGGTTGATGACTGGGGGAGGGGACCTGCTGCCTATAACCCAGTTCGGTACGTGGATGCACAGCAAAACTTTGTGGAGCACTTTGTTCACCACGAGGATATTCGCCGCGCAAATGGCATGGGACCACGCGACTTTTCGGCACACATCAAGCAGCAGATGCATAGCTACCTAAAGCCCTTGGCTAAGGTGGCCCTGCGCAAATCTGATCGTCCGGTCATTCTGCAGCCGGAAGGCTTGCCGCGAATCGTTGCCGCAGATACGCATGGCGTGGTGGATAAGGGCTATGCCGTGGTCCGCGTTTCGGGCGAGGTAGGCGAGCTCATCCTCTGGTCCTTCGGCCGTGATGCTGCTGAAGTCAAGATTGAAGGTGATGCCGAAGCCATCGTAAGGTCAACTCTCTAATCTTGATTTAATCGCAGTTTCTTAGCTGTGGGATGCGTGGGAAGCGTTCGCCGTGAGATTGCGGGTCCAGGTGTTAGGGAAACGCGTGTGGCTAATGTGATTTATGGGGTGGCGCGGTTAAGGTAGAGGCATGTCTGTCAAAAATGCCTCTTCGCGCGGAACGCGCCGAAAGTCGAATCGTTCACGGCCGTCGGGCCGCAGCCGGTCCGGTGCTGGCATGCCGGAAACCTTGGCTATGACGTCTTCGCATCGACGCGCGGCGGCGACCTCGCAGGAGCGTACGGGCAGTGCGTTCCGGGCCGTCGGCAAGGGCTTAGGCGTCGCCTTTGGGGCCACGGCCCGCGGCATGGGAAATATGGCGCGGGGCGTAAGCCATGGCGTGGCGGGGCTCAAGCCCAGCGAAGACGTATATGACACCGAGGAGTACGAGACGACGAGGGAGCCGGAAGAAATTTCTGCACGCGGGGAGAAAAAGAAGAAGAGCAAGGTTACTCGGGCGCGCGATGTAGCTGCGGAAGAAGAACTTTCTACCAGGGAAGTTAGCGAGGAAGAATCACGCGGTATTCAGGTGAAAAATCCTGATGCGGTGGCGCTCGTTCTTATTGGTATTGCCATCGTGCTTGCGGCTACCGTCTGGTTTGGGGTTGCCGGCCAGGTAGGCGCCTGGGTGGGCAATATTGTCCGCTACGTCATTGGTGCAGGCGCCTGGGTCCTGCCGGTGGCTCTGGTGGCCTTGGCCATTGCCTTGATGATGGATATCTCCGGCCCAGCGGGGCACTTTAAGCCGCGCATTGTGGGCGGTATCAGCATCATTGTCCTGGCCATGCTCAGCTTGATCCACATCTTTGCTGGTACCCCTGAGCTTGGCTTTACCCCGGACAGCGCCGGTGGCGCCGGCGGTGTAATCGGCTACGCCATCGGCGGCCTTCTGGAAACGGCCTTCACCTCATTCGTTGCCGTACCGTTGCTTTTCCTCGTCATTATCTACGGCGCCTTGCTGGTTACCGGTATTACCATCCGCGAGGCCTATGAGCTGGTGGCCGATGCCATTGCAGGAGCCTTTAACCGCTTTGGCGGCGCGGACGAAGACTTTTACGACGAAGAGGGCGATGACCTCTACGGCCACGTGACTGGCGATATTGATGACATCGCGGAAGGTCGCGAGCGCAGCGAGCGCCCAGCACGACCTGTGGCCAAGCGTCGTTCCTCTGAGCGTGGTGGAAGCCTGCGCGCTTTCCGACGCCCCACTGAAGACCCCGCCCCGCGTGGTTCTTCTTACCCGGTGGATTCCCCTGCTGCAGCAGAGGAGGAACATGTCACCCGCGCCTTTAGTGCACCAACGCGAGGCGGGTTCCAGTCCGTGTCTAACGCGGCCGAGAAGCAGGTCTCTCGTGACATCGGCGATACCGATGAGATTCCGGTGGTAGACGACGCCGCTGCGTCGTCGCCGGAACAACCGGCTTCCGGGGATCCGGAACCGACCCGAGTGCTGGGCACTACTGGTCAACGTCCCGCTTCCCCTTCTACTCGCTCGGCTACGGCAGCGGGTGCCGATGCTGGCACCGCCGCCGGTACCGCCATTGGCTCAGCCGCTGGTGCGGCTGCGGGCGCCGCGGGTGCTGCGGGAGCTGCAAGTGGCGCAGCAAAGACTGCTGCTGCGGGTGCTGCCGGTGCCGCTGGCGCTGCAGCAGCCGGTGCAGCTGCAGGCGCTGCTGGATCTGCGGTGGAAGGAGGCGCTGATGCGGTCTCGTCCGCGCATGAGAAGGCCCGCCAACTCTTCCGCGAGCGCTCCGGACGCGACGCTACGACCGGCGCACAGTTGGACGCCACCGAGCCTGCGGCCGAGGCCGCAGGGGAAACGGGTACCTCTGCTGCTGCTACACCGGCCGCACAGTTTGGCAACGAGAATTACGCGGTTCCCACTACGGACCTGCTGACCCCGGGCACTCCGGCCAAGGAGCGCACGGAGATTAATGACCGCATCATCGAAGCGATTACGGATGTCTTCGAAGAGTTCAAGGTCGATGCCCAGGTAACCGGCTTTAGCCGTGGCCCAACAGTGACCCGTTATGAAATCGAGCTGGGACCAGGCGTCAAGGTATCGAAGATTACGAACCTGCAGTCCAATCTGGCCTACGCCGTGGCCACGGATAATCTACGTTTGCTCACGCCCATCCCCGGCAAGTCGGCCGTCGGCATTGAGGTTCCGAACCCGGACCGCGAGATGGTACACCTGCGCGAGGTGCTTGATGCGCCAAGCATGACCAGCTCACCGGATCCCATGCTCATCGGTTTGGGCAAGGACATTGAAGGCGAATACACCTCGTTCTCGGTGCAAAAGATGCCGCACTTGCTGGTCGCCGGCGCTACCGGTTCCGGTAAGTCCGCTTTTGTGAACTCGATGTTGGTCTCGCTGCTTACCCGAGCCACCCCTGAGCAGGTTCGCCTCATCCTGGTGGACCCGAAGATGGTGGAACTTACCCCGTACGAGGGCATTCCGCACTTGATCACGCCCATCATCACCCAGCCGAAGAAGGCCGCAGCAGCCCTGCAGTGGCTGGTGGAGGAGATGGAGCAGCGCTACATGGATATGAAGGCTGCTCGCGTGCGCAAGATTGAGGACTATAACCGCAAGGTTGTCTCCGGCGAATACCAGGCACCGGCAGGTTCCGAGCGCGAGGTACGCCCCTACCCGTACATCGTCTGTGTCGTCGACGAGCTGGCGGACCTGATGATGACTGCGCCAAAGGAGATTGAGGACTCCATTGTCCGCATCACCCAGAAGGCGCGTGCCGCCGGAATTCACCTGGTCTTGGCAACCCAGCGCCCGTCCGTTGACGTGGTGACCGGTCTGATTAAGACCAACGTGCCTTCACGCTTGGCCTTCGCGACGTCCTCACTGACGGACTCTCGCGTTATCTTGGACCAGGGTGGCGCGGAAAAGCTCATTGGTATGGGCGATGGCCTCTTCATTCCGCAGGGCAAGCGTCCTGTGCGTATGCAGGGCGCATTCGTCTCGGACGATGAAGTCATGGCGGTTGTCGATGCCGCCAAATCGCAGGCCGCGCCGAACTACACCGAGGGCGTGACTGAAGAGAAGCAATCCGAGGCCAAGCAGGAAATCGATGAGGAAATTGGCAAGGACATGGACGACCTCCTCGAGGCCGTCGAGCTGGTGGTCACCGCCCAGTTGGGCTCGACCTCGATGCTGCAGCGCAAGCTGCGCATCGGTTTTGCCAAGGCCGGTCGTCTCATGGACCTGATGGAATCTCGTGGCGTCGTCGGACCGTCCGAGGGCTCCAAGGCTCGCGAGGTCCTAGTGAAGCCGGAAGAGCTCGATACCATCATCTGGATGATCAAGGGCGCCGACCCTGCCGAGGCGCCAAAGGAGATTCAGGAGGAGATGCAGCAGCAGGAGCAGGATGATGCCGCCGCTACTTCCGATGCCGACTCTTCTCCAAGCTCCGATTCTTCTCCGCAGGGCGACGCCGAGGACACACGTACCGTCCAGGCAACGTATAACCCTTCTGCTGGCGCCTTCTAAGATCGTGTAAGGTTGGACGGGTCTTGGAGGGGAGTACCCCATCCTTCGGCATCGATCGTCAGCACGGTAGCATTACGCTCCCGGTCGTGCCGGCCGGGCTGCAGCTATCTAGCCGGGCGGGGGAGACCTCCGGTCACTTTGTTGTATCTTCGACCGGAGGGATGTACCAATGCATGTGCCATTGTGGATCTGGGCGATTTCCATCGTCGTCATTCTTGGATTCTTTGTTTTTGATTTCTACTCCCACGTGCGCACCCCGCACGAGCCGACGCTGAAGGAATCCGGGTTCTGGACCCTATTCTATGTCGGTATCGCTTTACTTTTTGGTGCCGGTGTGTGGGCCGTATGGGACCACGAGCACGGCATCCAATACCTCACGGGTTACGTGACAGAGAAGGCGCTATCCGTAGATAACCTCTTTGTTTTCGCGCTTATCATGGGCGCCTTCAAGATCCCGCGTAAGTACCAGCAAAAGGTATTGCTCATCGGTATCGTTATTGCCTTGGCATGCCGCCTGGTGTTTATCCTTTTGGGTGCTGCGGTCATCGCGGCATGGTCCGATATCTTCTACCTGTTCGCGATATTCCTTATCTACACAGCGATCAAGCTCATCGTCGACGAGATTCGGGACGCCCCCGAAACCGATCCCAATGACATGGGCATCATCAAGCTGATCCGCAAGGTAGTCCACGTCACCCCGCGCTACCACGGCGATAAGCTCACGCACCGCGTGGAAGATTCTTCGGGCAAGCGGAAATTCGCGTTCACCCCGCTTTTTATTGCGTTGGTGTCCATCGGCCTTATCGACGTGATGTTTGCCTTCGACTCCATTCCGGCCATTTACGGTATTACCTCGGAAGCGTTCTTGGTCTTTACCACGAATGCTTTCTCCCTCATGGGATTGCGCCAGATGTACTTCCTGCTGGATGGCCTACTGGATCGCTTGGTGTACCTGCCCTATGGTTTGGGCATCATCTTGGGCTTCATCGGTGTAAAGCTCATGTTCCATGCGCTGCATGAGAATAACTTGCCGTTTGTAAACGGCGGCGAGAACGTGGATTCCATTCCAGAATTTTCCACCATCACCTCACTTATCGTGATCGTGGGCGTACTGGTTATCACGGTTATCGCCTCGATTATTAAAAACAAACGCGATGAGAACCAAGGCGGAGTGCCGGTATCGCACAATCACTTCGACTGGGACGAGGAAGGCAATAAGATCGTCCGCAACAAGAAGGGCGAATTCTTGGGCAAGGCCAAAGACCTGCCCAAGGAAGAGCTACCACACTAGAAGCGGGCGTTTACGGGATTCCACTCGCGGAAGCTGCGGCCGGTGATGCAGCCCGCCTGGTAGAAGGGGTCGTTGTCCATGAGGGCGATGGCGTCGGCGACCACGGCGTCGTCGGCAAGCCCCACGATGATGAGTGCGCCGCCCTTGGAATCCGTCAAGGGGCCTGTGGCAATGATGGTGCCCTCCTCAAAAAGTTGCGCGGTAAACTCGCGGTGCGCGGGGCGTGCCTTAGCAATCTCAGGATTTTTGGGGTTGTAGTCGTAGCTAACAGCAAAATACTTCATGCTTCGCATTTTAAAATGCAGGGGCATCCAAGCGCAGGTGCTTGGTGCTAACAGGTAGTATGTATAACGTGAATCAACCCGGAACACAGTCAGCGCAATCCTCGGATGTGAATCCACAGGTATCCAATTGGAACCTGCCAAATATTCTCACCAGCCTGCGCATTCTTTTCATTCCGGTTTTCGCATGGCTAGTTATTGCCGGCCATGAATGGTGGGCTTTTGGCCTATTCGCGGCCTTAATGCTCACAGATAAGCTCGACGGGGACATCGCACGTGCCCGTGGCCTTATCACCAATTTTGGCAAGATTGCTGATCCCATCGCGGATAAAGCGCTTATGACTACCGCACTGGTATGCCTCAACATCATTGGGGTACTGCCGGTGTGGATTACCGTGGTCATTCTCATCCGAGAGTTTGGTATCACCATCTGGCGTATGGTTTTGTTGCGCCGCGGCAAGGTGGTACCTGCTTCGAAGGGCGGCAAGCTGAAGACTGTATTGCAATCCTTGGCAGTCGGGCTGTATCTGTGGCCGTTGCCGGAGTGGATGAACGTACCTACCTTCCTAGTGATGCTTTTGGCCGCAGTGGTGACCGTGGTTACCGGCGTCCAGTACCTCATCGACGGTAAGAAGCAGAATAGCTAGGCAGTCCATGAACGTCACGGCGTCCCGCCTCGTATCTGAACTCACCGAGCGCGGCGAAACTTTGTCCTTTTGTGAGTCGCTTACTGCTGGGCTGGCCAGCGCCACGGTGGCTTCTGTCCCTGGAGCTTCGGCTGTGTTGCGCGGAGGGCTTGTAACATATGCCACCGATGTGAAATCCCACTTTTTGCATCAATCGGTAGCCGATATCGAAGCAGCCGGTGTGGTTTCTGGGGAGACTGCCCTTGCAATGGCGCGCGCGGCGGTGGCAGAAACCGCCGCGGACTGGGGGATAGGCCTTACCGGAGTGGCAGGACCAGACCTACAAGAAGGCAAGCCGGCGGGCACCGTATATATCGGCATCTATTCTCCTGACAGAGTGGCATTCTCCCAGTTGCTATCCGGATTAGGCAAGGAGCGCAACGAAATCAGAGAGGCCACGGTCGCAGCCGCCCTGCGTCTACTGTGCTCAACTTTGGAAGAAAATCCGGCACCGCGGGAACAATAACGAGACAAGGAGCGTTGACCATAGTGATGAACACTTCTACTGCAGTCCTCGAACACCCGGTAAACGGCGCTGTTGCACCAGCGGCGCCCGCCACTGCTCGTACCCCTGAGCCCCTTTTGCGTGAGGCTCTTGGGTTGACGCTGCGCGCCTTCCGCGCGGACAAAGGAGTAACCCTGCGCGAATTGGCCGGGGTGGCCCGCGTATCGCCGGGTTACCTTTCGGAACTTGAACGCGGCCGCAAGGAGGTCTCCTCTGAGCTTCTTGCGTCCGTGTGCCACGCGCTGGATTGCTCTGTCTCTGATGTACTGATTGAAGCGGCCGGTTACATGGCCCTGCCCTCCATGGATGAGGAGCTTGCCCATACGGCACCTGCCGCATCAGAGCTTTAAGCCACAGTGGTTTATGTCAGCAGCCGGCCTTTTCTCTTGCGGGGAGGGCCGGCTGTGGCGATTATGGGGGCGTCGGCAAGCGCCCGCGACCGCGGGGAGTGCAAGCGGTGGAAACAGCGCTTCGCTAGTATAAACAGCAGAACATTACGCACATTTTTAACCTAGAAAGGTTGAAGCACACCATGGCGAACCCATTTGTTAAGGGCTGGAAGTACCTGATGGCACTCTTCGATAATAAGATCGAGGAAAACGCCGACCCGAAGGTGCAGATCGAGCAGGCTATTGAGGACGCTCAGCGCCAGCACCAGGAGCTGTCTCAGCAGGCGGCCGCCGTGATTGGTAACCAGCGTCAGCTGGAAATGCAGCTTAACCGCCGTTTGGCAGAAGTAGAAAAGCTGCAGGGCAATGCTCGCCAGGCTCTGGAATTGGCTGATCAGGCCCGTGCTAAGGGCGATGAAAATAAGGCCGTGGAGTACGAGAACGCGGCAGAGGCCTTCGCTGCCCAGCTGGTTACGGCTGAGGAGTCCGTGGAGGATACCAAGAAGCTGCACGACCAGGCACTGCAGCAGGCAGAAAAGGCCAAGAATGCGGTTCAGCGCAACAACGCCGCGCTGCGTGAAAAGGTCAATGAGCGCTCCAAGCTGCTTTCCCAGCTCGAGCAGGCAAAGATGCAGGAAAAGGTTTCCGAGTCTTTGAACTCCATGAACGAGTTGAGCGCCAATGGCAATACACCGTCCCTGGATGCTGTGCGCGATAAGATTGAGCGCCGTTACTCCAAGGCGCTAGGCCAGGCTGAGCTTGCTGAGAACTCCGTGGAAAACCGCATGGCCGAGGTTCAGCAGGCGGGCATACAGATGGCCGGTCATTCCCGCTTGGAGCAGATTCGCAGCGAAATGAACTCTTCTAAGTCCGTGGAAGGTAATAAGGCTCAGGCCATTGAGGGCAATAAAGCGTCCGGCTCTGCTGCCGACAACGCTGCTCAGCCAGGCAGTGCCAACAACGATGCTGTGCAGGCCCGGCTGCGTGAGCTGCGTGGGGAGTAAACCCCCGACAGTCTTTTAAATAATTATCGCCTCCCTCGGCCATCATGTGGTGGTGCGTGGGAGGCGATAACTATTGCTGCTAGTCGCCGACGCCGCGGGCCTGCAAAGCCTCACCCGTGGCGCGTGCTCGCCGGATGGAGCGAATGATAACCGGGGTGCCAAATGCGAGCGGGGACATCCCGGCACCGCGCGCTTTGCGGGCATCTAGGACTTCATAGACGGTTTCAAACATCAACGGGATGAGACGAATAGTCAGTGACATAGCCAAGCTGATGTTTTCTACCGGTATTCCGAGTCGCTTTAGGGGCTGTAGCGACTCTTCCAGCGACTCCATAATCTCATCGACCGTGGAGGTGAGCGTGAGCAAGAAGGCGGCCATCATAGCGGCAAAGACATTGAGGAACATCACCGCCGCATAGTCGAAGTCCTTTGCCCACCATTGAAAGCCTGCCAAGGGGACTAGGAAAAGGAGAGGCGGCCGGATCTGACTCCACGCAATGCCCAGTGGAATCCGGGCGCAAGCATAGAGAAAGACGACAAAAATGACGCCGCCTGCTGCCCACGGAATGGACTTGAAAAAGATGCTGGTGACCAGGATAAAGACTAAGAGGAATGCGATCTTCCAACTAGGCTTGATGCGATGAACAAAGCTGGTGCCATCAACATAGACGGAAAGTGGGAGATTCGTGCGTCGTTGCATGACAATTCTCCCTACAGCGGCCGCTGGGCCATGAGGTCTTGGTAAAAATCTATGACCTCCGCCGGCCGGCCATCCGCGGCGATGTGGTGGTCATCGATGCAAATGACCCGATCAAAATCGCTTAGAAAGTCTAGATCGTGCGTCACCACAATCAGTTGCTGTTCCAATCGCGCGAATTCTCTTTTGATTCGATCGCGGTTGCGCAGATCTAGCAGGGTAGTGGGCTCATCAGCGATGATGAGAATCGGGTCGATGACCATGACCGCTGCCAGTGCGAGGAGCTGCTTTTGTCCGCCGGAGAGCGTATGCGGTGAGCGTTCAGCAAATTCGGCGAGTCCGAAGCGCTTGAGGGTAGCATCCACGCGGGCGAGGCGCTCGTGTTTGGGCAGCTTAAAGCGGCGGAGCGAAAAGGCGACGTCATCGCGCACATTGGGCATGACAATTTGGTTTTCGGCATCCGAAAAGACAAACCCCACCTTTTCGCGCACCTTTTTTCCTTGCTTGGCGACGTCCATCTGGTCCACCGTCACCGTACCTTCACTAGGCTCGCCCAACCCATTAATGAGCCTGGTCAAGGTGGATTTTCCGCCACCGTTCTGGCCGATAATGCCAATGCGTTGTTCGGTGAGGGTGAGGTTGATGTCCTCGAGTACCACGGTGTCATCAAAAGCCACCGAGACTGAGGAAAATTCGATCGTGGGCACTAGGCGGCCTTTCGTCCCATCAGATCGGGGAAGGCCGCGTGAACACCGAGAGCGATGATGACGGCGACGACAAGCTTTCCGGCATCGACAGGGATGAAGGGCAATTGGGCGGCGAAGGCTGGACCAATTTCCAAGCCGGAGCGGATCATGAGACCAAAGGCGCCGCAGATGTATTGGACGGCAAGGCCGGCAACGGCAGCGATGGCAAGCATGACCGCCATGCCGCCCTTGTTCTTAGGGGAGCGGTAGGCAATTGCGCCTGCAACCGCTGGCGAGAGAACATAGCCGATGATGTAGCCCGCGGTTGGGCCTGCCAGCGCGCGCAGCGTGGTTCCGCCACCTGCCAGAACTGGGAGGGCAAGGCCCAGGAACAAAAAGAGGAGCCCCACGTATCCGCCGCGCTTGCTGCCCAAAATAAGGCCGGCGAGGATCAGTGCTGCGTTTTGCAGCACGATGGGCACGCCGGCCGAACCGATGGGAATGGACACGAAGGCAAGGACGATGACGAGAGCGGTAAACACGGCAACATAGGCAATGGTGGTTGCCAGAGAGTTCTTTTTCATGCTCAAGAGGTTAGCACTGCATGAAAACTGCAGACAATTGAGGGTTTTGAACGGTGTTCATTTGAGGCTGACAATGCTAAGCCAGAGAGATAGCGGCGGGCCCCCAATTGACGTTCTCCGGCCTGCTGGCGTCCGTGCTTTAGTGCTGAGTAGGATGGCGCGCATGCGATTGACCGAGTATCACCAGCTCATTGTGGATGAATTTGGCGAGTCTAAGGGAAAGTGGATTAGCCACTCCCATGTCTTGCCCGACCTCGGGGCAACGCCCGATGAGCTTATCGAACGCGGCGTCGATCCGCGTCGCGTCTGGCTGAGCCTGTGCGATGACTTTGATGTACCGAAGGAGCGCAGGTTGGGGGTCGATTACCCTACTTTATAGCGGCGTCGAATTTGACGGACTGGCGTGTCTACTTTCAAAATTCGAACAGATGTATGTAAGATGGCGGAAGTGTCGATGCAGTCGTCTACAGTGGGATGGCGTTGACGGAGGGAACCGTTTGAGTTCCACGGCAGTCTAATAATGCGTTAGTACATCGTCGTTAAAGATAAGGATGAAAGTTAATGGCAACCAAAAAGAAGTCTTCTTCTGCCGCCTCTAAGGGAGATGACCGCCAAAAGGCCCTCGATGCCGCAATGGCCATGATTGAGAAGGATTACGGCAAAGGCGCTGTGATGCGCCTGGGCGATGACAACCGCCCACCGATTAAGGCCATTTCTTCCGGTAATACCGCAATCGATGTCGCTCTTGGTATTGGCGGTTTCCCGCGCGGGCGCATCGTAGAGATTTATGGCCCGGAGTCTTCCGGTAAGACCACTGTTGCGCTGCACGCTATTGCATCCGCGCAAAAGGACGGCGGCATTGCCGCGTTTATTGACGCCGAGCACGCGCTCGACCCGCAGTATGCTCGCCTGCTTGGCGTGGATACCGATAACCTCTTGGTTTCCCAGCCAGATACCGGCGAACAGGCCTTGGAGATTGCCGATATGCTGGTACGCTCCGGCGCAATTGACATCATCGTCGTTGACTCCGTAGCTGCCCTTACCCCGAAGGCGGAAATTGAAGGTGAGATGGGCGATAGTCACGTCGGCCTCCAGGCCCGCCTGATGTCGCAGGCGCTGCGCAAGATGACCGGTGCCCTGTACAACTCCGGTACCACCGCTATCTTCATTAACCAGCTGCGCGAAAAGATTGGCGTGATGTTCGGCTCGCCAGAGACCACCACCGGTGGTAAGGCGCTCAAGTTCTACTCTTCCGTGCGCTGCGATATCCGCCGCATCCAGACCTTGAAAGATGGCCAAGATGCCATCGGTAACCGCACTAAGCTCAAGGTGGTAAAGAACAAGGTCTCTCCACCATTTAAGATTGCTGAGTTCGACATCATGTATGGCGAAGGCATCTCTCGCGAGTCCTCCATCATTGACCTTGGCGTCGAAAACGGCTTCATCCGCAAGTCCGGCTCTTGGTTTACCTATGAAGGCGACCAGCTGGGCCAGGGTAAGGAGAAGGCGCGTAATTTCCTGAAGGATAACCCGGATCTGGCTAATGAAATCGAGCAGAAGATTTTCCAGAAGCTCGGTATCGGCGAGGCTGCGGCCGAAGGCGAGGAGGGCGCTGCGATGGACGTTCCTGGTGCCGATGACCCATTGACCGATGAGTCCGTTGATCTCGTTCCAAACGTCGATTTTGATGACGACTAAAATCGTCTAACCCGTCCCCATACAGTCCGCGTACCATTTGAATCTGCATCATGAATCAACCCGCCCCCGAAAAGCTCGCCCAACTCCGCCAGGCCCTCGAGGCCTATGAGAATGGAGCGGCAGGGGGCGGGCTTTTTGATCGAGAGGCAGAAGAGGCCAAGGCCAAAGTCCGCTCTCGTGCCCTGGGCCTTTTGGATCAGCGCTCTAGGTCCCGGAAAGAGCTTCATGATCGTCTAGTCAAAGCCGAGTTTGAGCCAGATGTCGTTGAGGACGTGCTGGATGATTTGGCCCACGCGGGGCTGGTGAACGATACCGCTTTTGCACACGAGTGGGTGCGCCAACGACATAAGCGGCGCGGCAAGTCCAGCTCGGTTCTCAACAGGGAATTGCGGGAAAAGGGCGTGAGCGAGGCCGACCGTGCTGAAGCGCTCGAGCAGATTGACCCTGCCGATGAAGAAGCCATGGCACAGGCCCTTGCGGAAAAGAAGGCTCGCTCCATTAAATCCGTACCGGAGGATCGCAAGGAGCGCGACAAGGCCCTACGCCGCATCGTGGGTGTGCTGGCACGCCGCGGCTTCAATGAAGGGATGTCGCTACAGATCGCAATCGCAGCCCTTGACGCGCGGTGCGCGGAACTGCGCGCAGAGGACTGATACGGCCAAGGCAGGGTAGCGCCGGAATGGCTAAGTCCGGCAGTTATGAGATGCCTAGCTTCATGGCTAAACTATGCCGACGTGGAGCAGACAATCGCAGATAACCGTACTTATGAAGTCCGAACTTTCGGCTGCCAGATGAATGTGCACGATTCAGAGCGCATCTCTGGCCTCTTGGAGGAGGCCGGCTACGCGGCCGCCGGCGAAGGCGTGGAGCCAGATCTCATCGTCTTTAATACCTGCGCCGTGCGCGAAAATGCCGATAAACGGCTCTACGGCACCTTGGGTGCCTTGAAGAAGACAAAGGAAAATCATCCCGGCATGCAAATTGCCGTGGGTGGTTGCTTGGCGCAGAAAGACAAGGACACCGTCCTAGATAATGCCCCGTGGGTTGACGCTGTCTTTGGCACTCACAATATGGCGGCCCTGCCGACGCTGCTGGAGCGCGCCCGCCATAACGATGAAGCACAGGTGGAAATCGTTGATTCGCTCGAGGCTTTTCCGTCCGTCTTGCCGGCCAAGCGTGAGTCTGCCTATGCCGGTTGGGTTTCTGTTTCTGTAGGCTGCAATAACACCTGCACCTTCTGCATTGTTCCTTCCCTGCGCGGCAAGGAAGAGGACCGCCGGCCCGGCGATATCTTGGCCGAGGTCAAAGCCCTAGTAGATCAGGGCGTATCCGAGGTAACTTTGCTGGGACAAAACGTCAATGCCTATGGCGTCAATTTCGCCGACCCCGATATGCCGCGCGACCGTTTCGCCTTTTCTAAGCTTTTGCGCGAGGTAGGCAAGATCGAAGGCCTTGAGCGCCTGCGTTTTACCTCCCCGCACCCGGCGGAGTTTACTTCCGACGTCATCGATGCCATGGCCGAGACCCCTGCCGTGTGCCCGCAGTTGCATATGCCGCTGCAGTCCGGCTCCGACAAGGTCCTTAAGGACATGCGCCGTTCCTACCGCACTAAGAAGTTCCTGCGGATTTTGGACGAAGTACGGGAGAAAATTCCGCACGCCGCAATCACGACCGATATCATCGTGGGCTTCCCAGGCGAGACCGAGGAAGACTTCCAAGACACCATGGAGCTTGTGCGCCGCGCTCGCTTTGCCTCGGCCTTTACCTTCCAGTATTCGCCGCGTCCGGGAACCCCGGCTGCGGAAATGGAGGACCAGATTCCTAAGGAGGTCGTCCAGGATCGTTTCGAGCGTCTCGTTGCCCTGCAAGATAGCATCCAGGCCGAGGAAAACAAGAAGCTCATCGGCACGGATGTGGAGCTTTTGGTGCAGGCCGAAGGCGGCCGCAAAAACGATGAAACCCACCGCATGACCGGCCGCGCCCGCGATGGCCGCCTAGTGCATTTCACCCCGGTTGATTCGGAAGGCACGGATATTTCGGCGGAGATTCGCCCGGGCGATGTGGTGCATACCCAGGTCACTGGTGCGGGCTCCTTCTTCTTGCTTGCCGACGCCGCCGTGACCTCCCACACCCGCACCAAGGCCGGCGATATGTCTGCTGCCGGCGAAACCCCTACCACGGCACCTATTGGTGTCGGCTTGGGATTGCCGTCGATTGGCAAGCCCGCGGCAGCCGAGTCCGGCGATTCCTGCGGTTGCTAGCAGGGGAGTAGGCTAGGGAGCCATGACTGAGGAACATTCGACCACCGCAGCCCACAATGCAGCTAACGCTGAGCGGAGAGCAGCTCAAACAATGGACCTCGGCGGTCACAAGGTTACGCTGTGCATTGCAGTGGTGGCGTATATCCTCTACCTGATTTTGCCCTACGCCGGTCCAGCCCACGGTTGGGAGGCATTGACGTTCGGCACCACATCTAGTGGCGTGAGGATTTCCATCATGGAAACCGTCTCCGCGTGGCTCGCGCTCATTGGGCTGGGCATTCTTACTCCGGTGACGCTGTTCACCCGACGCGCCACGCCTGGACTGATTGCATGGATGCTGGTGACGGTGTCCTTCTTCGCCAACCTATGGGGCTTCTGGTTCCGTGGCTCTACCGCCGACGGGGCGTCGCTGGGAATGTGGGTAGGAATGCTGGCTACCTTCCTAGCATTTCTGGCCTATAGCACGGTGGCGCTGCGCCGCAGCCCAGAGCAGAAGGCCGCCGAAGCCCGCGTGCGCGCCACCGCCGGACAGCTCGATGAGGTGGGCGAATTTCAATCCAGGATTGACGCGGCACCGCAGCGGGAGCCACTGGTGGACAATCGCCGCAAGCAAGCCGCCGAACGCCACCGCGCCCAACGCGGCGAGTAGTAGGCCTGCCGCCACTAGTCCCGCAGCCGCAACTCCCACGCAGAAGAACGGGAGAGTTTCCGGGCGCCCAGGCTGCGGTAAATGGCATTCATGGCCGCGTCCTTGGCGGCAACGGAACAATAGCAGCGCCGTACCCGCGGCCAATAGCCTGCCACCTCATGCAGCGCTGTGAGCTTGGCTAGCTGCGCAAGTCCGCGGCGGCGGTGCGGGCGATCGGTCACAGTCAGAGTCCACTCGCATACTTCAGGATTCGCGTCCTCGTGCCGGGCCATTTCGGTCAGTGCGAGAATGCTCCCGTCCTCGGCGGTGAGTGCGACAAGAAGTGTGTGCCCGTGACGAGAGCGCAGGCGGCTGTGCGCGTCGCGCAATCGAGCACGCGTCCATACGATGGGCTCCACCGTCAGATCACCAGTTTCCGCGTCTGTGGACGCTAGGCTAAGCAGCCGCATGACCTCGTCGAGGTAGCCCTCAGGGATGTCGTAATCCGGCCAGACTCGGGCGGTGATCCCCGCCGGGAGCAGTGCTGCGACCGGGCTTTCGGGGATATCCATCACCAGCTGGTGTTCCGCATGCCGTTGCGTAAATCCCAACTGGCGGTAGATACTGCCCATGGCGTCGTAGTCTGGGTCCGCGCCCGGCGGGTGCAATAGTCCTACGTGCGCTACAGTGCGGCCGAGTTTCCGGGCCAGCTCCAGCGCCTTTGCCCCCATCCACTCGGCTACTTTTCGCCCCTCCTCATCGAGCTGGTCGCCAGGAAGGGGCAAATCGCATAGCACGCATTCAATCTCTGCGGCCTCGCGCTCCTCCAAAAGCGGCAGGCTAATGTGGATGAACCCGAGGTAATCCAGCTCCGGGCTCGGCTCCACCGAGGGGATAAGCGGCAGGCCAAGTTCAGAAACCTCACCAAGGGTGGAGTCGCCGTCCACTACGGCAAAGAGATGGGTCTGTGATTCGCTAGAGCCCTGCAGACGCTGAACCACGCGGCCTGGCGACGTCGATGCCGCGGCATCGCCGCTTGCTTCTTGGGCCGCCAAGTTGGCCCAAAAGACGAAGCTGCGAATGCAGTCCGCAGGTTCGCTCGGCCGGGCGTCAGTGCTAGGCGAGTGCACGGGCCGCGGTGGCCGCGCAATGTGGACGAGGTGCACTACTTATCGTTGACGGCGTTAGCGGCGGCGTCGGCAAAAGCCTGCCACTGCTCGGCCTGCGCGCGCAGATCAGCGGCCTTTTTCGCATCGCCCTTGGCCTCAGCTGCCTCGGCCTGGGAGTTAAACTCGTCGACCTTAGCTTGGAACTGCGCCACGCGTGCTTGCGCCTCTGGGTCAGTGCGGCGCCACTCGGACTTTTCTGCTTCGGTGACGCGCTGCTCCAGCGCCTCAATCTTGGACTCGTACTCGCGCACCTGCTTGCGGGGAACGAAGCCAATCTCTTCCCACTTTTCCTGCAGCTCGCGCAGCTTAGCCTTCGCACCTTCGATGCCCTTGGACGGGTCGATCTGGCCGTCGTACTCCGCAATCAAGGCGTCCTTGGCCTTGGCATTTTCTGCAAACTCACGGTCGCGCTCGTCATTGACGGCATTGCGGGCATTGAAGAACTTGTCCTGGGCGGCGCGGAAGCGGGCCCACAGCTTATCGTCCACGTCGCGCGGGGCGCGGCCGGCGGCCTTCCACTCGGTCATCAAATCGCGGTAGGCGCGGGCGGTGGGTCCCCACTCGGTGGAATCCTGGATGGCCTCGGCACGCTCGACGAGTTCTTCCTTCTTCTTGCGGGCAACCGCACGGGCGCGGTCCAGCTCGGCAAAATGGGAGCCGCGACGGCGGTTGAAGGAGTCGCGGGCGCGGGAGTAGCGCTTCCATAGGGCATCGTCGGTCTTGCGATCAATGCCCTTAATTTGCTTCCACTCTTCCAGGATGGCGCGAATGCGGTCGCCTGCGGCCTTCCATTCGGTGGAGTTTTCGGCAATTTCTTCTGCCTCAGCTGCCAGCTTTTCCTTGGCAGCGATAGCTTCCTCGCGGCGGCGCTCCTTATCGGCCTGCGCCTGCTCGCCGGCTTCTACCGAGTGCTCAATGACGGCAACAAGGCGGCGGTCAAGTGCTGCGATATCACCGATGACCGCAGCGGTAGGCAGGGTGTCGCGCAGTTGCGCTGCGGTCTTTTTGATGCCAGCGGCCTCGCTGGGGTTGGCGCGCAGGCGCGCCTCGAGCAGTTCAATTTCGGTGGAGAGATCGTCGTAGCGCGCGCCGTAGTGCTGTAGGCCCTCCTCGGGGGTGCCGGCCTGCCATTCGCCAATCTTGCGTTCGCCCTCCGGAGCGGAAACGAAGACGGAACCATCCGCGTCGACCCGGCCCCACTTGGCCGGGTCATTCTTGCTGGGTGTCTGGACGGGAACAGGCTTTGCGGTGGGACGAGGGCCCTTCTTGGGCATGGAACCTGGGGTAGGGATGGGAGACATGACAAGCCCTCCTATGCATAGATCGCCGCGCGTCACGGCTGCCGAATAAAATCACTGGATACATTACCGCGAATATTCCGCGCGTGCCCAGATTCTATTTAATTACCTCCACTTGGGTAGATAGTATGGAGGAATAATGTTCAATCTCATGGTAATGCCAGCCTCACCCGCGCTGGCCGTGGAGCTTTCCTCCAATGACGCCGCCTCTCGCGCACTGCTTGCCGCTGCCCGCACCCTTGCGGTGGAAGCTGCGGCCGCCGGCATAACGCAGGTAGATATCGTCGGCAGCCAGGACAAGCGCTGGTACACCGCCCACACCGGCAGCTTAAAGGCGTGGGGTGCGGCCACGAACCTAGGCGGCGGCAATTATCTGCCCGAGATTATGGCCCGTTACGTGCTGCACAGCGTGCCGCAGCTTAACGCCCGCGCTAGCCGGGAGCACATTGGCCAGCCGGATCCGGCGGCGCTCACCATCGTCGTGGCAGATGGCAGCGCGGGCCTGACCGAACGCGCCCCCTTAGCGCTCGTTCCCGGTGCCCAGGAAGCGCACGAGTGGTGCGAGGAGGTGCTCATGGGGGCGTCGGCAAGCAAGGCAGGCGAGTGGCTTTCCCAGCGCGGTGTGGTAGAGCCCGCACTGTGGGAGGAGTTAGCAGGACTACAACCAAAGAAGGCGCAGTTGCTGGCCACCGACGCCACCCTGGGGGTTGGCCGCTACGTTGCAGGGTGGGAGGTCTAATGCGCCCGATTGCAGTGTTTGGACCTACCGCCTCCGGCAAATCTGCGCTGGGGTTGGCGCTGGCGCAGGAGCTAGACGGCGAGGTGGTCAACGTCGATTCCATGCAGCTCTACCGCGGCATGGACATTGGCACCGCCAAGCTCACCCCGGCCGAGCGCGAGGGAATCCCGCACCACCAGCTCGATGTGTGGGACGTGACCGAAACCGCTTCTGTGGCGCGCTACCAGCGCGATGCCATCGCGGACGTGGAAAGCATCATGGCCCGCGGCAAGACGCCAATCCTGGTTGGCGGCTCGATGCTTTATGCCCAAGCGCTTGTCGACGACTGGCAGTTCCCACCCACCGACCCCGCCGTCCGCGCCAAGTATGAAGCCCGGCGCGTAGAAATCGGGACCGATGCCCTGCACGAGGAGCTGGCGCAGGTGGACCCGGCCGCGGCCAAAATCATTGAAGATAAGGATCCACGGCGCACCGTGCGCGCCCTGGAAGTCATCGAGTTGACCGGCAAGCCCTATAAAGCCAGCCAACCGCCGAAAGACGCCTCGCCGCGCTGGGGTACCCGTTTGCTCGGCCTGCGCACCACCGCAGATTGGCTTAATCCGCGCATCGAGCTGCGTACCCGCCAGATGTTTGAGCGCGGACTCATCGAGGAAGTCGAGCGCCTCCAATCCCAGGGCTTGGTCGCCGATTCCACGGCCGGGCGCGCCATCGGCTATGCGCAGGTATTCCAAGCCCAGCGCGGCGAACTCACCTGGGATGAGGCCGTTGAGCGCACGATTACCGGGACACGGCGCTATGTGCGCCGCCAACGCTCGTGGTTCAATCGCGACAAGCGCATCGCGTGGTTGGATGCCGCGGGCGATACGACCGCCCAGGCGCTGCGCGCGCTAGGGTAGGGAGCATGAAATTTGCCAAGGGTCATGGAACTGAGAACGACTTTGTCATCGTCGAAGACCACGCGGCCGCCACGCCGCTTGCCCCCGAGCGCGTAGCGGCGCTGTGCGATCGCCGCGCCGGTATTGGCGGCGACGGGTTGCTGCGCGTCGTGCGCGCCGAGGCGTTGCTCGCGGCCGGAGAAATCGAGGCCTTGGCCGAGGGCATCGCGCCCACTGACTGGTTCATGGATTATCGCAACGCCGACGGTTCCGTGGCCGAAATGTGCGGCAACGGCACCCGCGTTTTCGCCCACTGGCTGCGCTCGCGCGGCCTCGTGGAAGAAGACGAGTTCACCATCGGCACCCGCGCCGGCGCCAAGCGCGTGACGGTGCACTCGTATGATGAGCACGCGGCGGAGGTCACCGTGGAGATGGGACCGGCCGAAGTAACGGGTGTATCCACCGCGTCCATGGCAGGGGAAAGCTACGCCGGTCTGGGCGTTGACATGGGCAACCCCCACCTCGCGGCCGTGGTGCCGGGGCTGGACGCCGAGGAACTTGCGGCCAAGACTTTCGAGCAGCCCGTCATTGATGATTCTTTCTTCCCCGCCGGCGTGAATGTTGAGGTCGTGACCCCTCTGCGCGATGGCCACGTGCACATGCGCGTCTTTGAGCGCGGGGTAGGAGAGACCCGCTCTTGCGGCACCGGCACCGTGGCGGCCGCGACCGCCGCGCTTGCCGACGCCGCCGTTGACCACACCACCACCCCTCACGGCACCGTGCACGTACACGTTCCCGGCGGGGAAGTGACCGTGGGCATCTATGAAGGTGGCTCGCGCTTGACCGGCCCGTCCGCGATCGTCGCCACCGGCGAGACCTCGCTTTAGGCCGCGTAGCGCGCGGCGCACGCAGTGAGCGGTGAGCGCTTAGGCGCTGCGCCCTTCGCCTTCCTCTTTCTCGAATGCTTGCTCTTCGAGGGCTTGGCGGCGCAGGGCGCGATTTTTTACTTCGTTCTTTTCATACTTCGGCCCGAGCGCAAAAGCGGCGCGGCGGGCCGATAGCCATGTTTCCTTGAGCTCGCGAGCCCGTCCATCGGTCACCTTCAGCAAGGATTCCAGCTCGTTGGTGCTGACCTCTTCCGCGTTGACGCGCAGGTTCAACCGGCGCAGGAACCGTCGGGCGCCCGAAATTTCATAGTGGAAGGCTTCGATGGTGGGGTCGGAGCAATCCAGATCTAAAAGCGCCGGCCGGTAGAGCGTGCGGTCCGCGATCTTCTCGGCCGCCTCGGAGGACCGGAAGTCTTCGTACTCCGCCAAGACGTCCTCAATATCTTCGGCAGAGAGCCGAATAGAGCTGCGCAGCGCCGCCTGCTCCGAGGCATCCGGCCGTGTGTGGAGCATAAGCAGTGCCGCCGCGATAAGTAGTGCCGCGATGAAAACCCCGGGAAGTTTTAGGGTTGCCACAACCGCCACTGATCCGACCAGGATCAGCGCGAGAACCAGCACCCGCCGGTTTCTCGCATTTTCCGGGAAAGGCATCCACACAGCTATTCCACCAGACCTTTGCGTCAGTTCTTAGTGGCCGCCGCAGCCGCAGCCACCAGAGCCACAACCGCAGCCAGCGCCGTCGCCGCAGCCACCGCTGGGCATTTCAATAGAAGCCGTCAGCAGGGCGGTGCCGGCAACGATAGAGTCCTTGGCCGGTAGCTCGTTGCCCCCCGCAGGCAGGCAGAGATCAAAGGGGAAAAGGCCATCCATGACGAGGTGGGCGAATTTTTCGCCGGTTAGCTCATTGGTACGCGACTCGGATTCCATGACGCGGGCCGCAAAGGTAGCGGCTGGGGTAGGAACCTCCGCGCCAGACCCAGAGGAGATAACCTTCGCTCCCGCGGACTCAAAGAGCGCCGGGAATTCGCCCTCGGCCGCCTCATAGGCAGCGGCAGACTCGTAGGTGCGGACATCAAGGCCCATGGCGGTGAGGGAGATTTGCTGCCATTGCTGCAAGGGTTCGTCGGCAAGCAAAGGCCCCTGCGCCAAGTTTGCGGTGGCCTGGGCGATGGTGGTGCCGAAAGGATCGATAATCTCCAGCAGGGCGAGGACATCGTTGACCATCTCCACGTGGGCGAACCCCTGCGTAACGGCATTGAAGCCAATGAAAGTAGCAAAAGGCTCCACCGCGAGGATATTGAGCTGCGCGCCCGATGGATCGGTGAACTGAATCAGCTGACCACCGCGTACCTCGCCGGTAACGGCCAAGCGATCGCTAGCGATAGCGGCCTCGACGGCATCCTGCCAACGTTCGAAATTGAGGCCGATGGCCTGCATCTCGGTATTCTGCTTCACCCCAGTGTCCTTAACGTTCATGCCCGCCATTGTATCGCCTTGCGCAGCCAGCTAAGAATCCGCAATTCCCGCTTTCGGCCGCAACATGCCAAAATGAAAGGTAGTATGACCGAATTTTCCCAGCACAATAACGACGATCTCCTTGCCCGCGCATTCCGCGATAATGACGCCCCGGCCGCACCAGAGGCGACGCCCACCACCGGTGACCTTGACCTGGCAGAGCGCAACGCCTTCCGTCGCGTTACCCGTGAGACCACCATTCGCGCCGAGGACACCACCGATGGCTATGAGGTGGAGTACCGTAAGCTGCGCCTCGAGCGCGTCATCTTGGTTGGCGTGTGGACCGAAGGCACCGTGGCCGAAGTCGAAGCCACCATGGACGAGCTCGCGGCGCTGACCGAGACCGCCGGCGCCGAAGTAGTAGAGATGATCTACCAAAAGCGCGATAAGCCTGATCCCGGCACCTTCATTGGTTCCGGCAAGGTCAAGGAATTGCGCGATATCGTCGAGGCCACCGGCGCCGATACCGTGGTATGCGATGGTGAGCTCAACCCCGGCCAGCTCACCGCTCTCGAGCGCGCGCTTAACACCAAGGTCATTGACCGCACGATGCTCATCCTTGACATCTTTGCCCAGCACGCCAAGTCCAAAGAGGGCAAGGCACAGGTCTCCTTGGCGCAGCTGGAATACCTCTACACCCATACCCGTGGTTGGGGCGGCAACCTTTCGCGCCAGGCGGGCGGCCGCGCCGGCTCCAATGGCGGCGTGGGCCTGCGTGGTCCCGGTGAGACCAAGATCGAGATGGATCGCCGTCGCATCCGCACGGAGATGGCTCGGTTGCGCAGGGAGCTGCGCGCTATGAAGACCGCCCGTGAGGTCAAGCGTTCCAAGCGCCAGCGCTCAACCATCGCGCAGATAGCCATTGCCGGCTACACCAATGCTGGAAAGTCCTCGCTCATCAACGCCATGACCGGCGCCGGCGTGCTGGTGGAGGACGCACTTTTTGCCACCTTGGATCCCACCACCCGCCGTGCCACGCTTGCCGACGGCCGCCAAGTCGTCTTCACCGACACCGTCGGGTTTGTCCGCCACCTGCCCACGCAGCTGGTCGAGGCCTTCAAATCCACCCTGGAAGAGGTACTTGCCGCCGATATTATGTTGCACGTGGTCGATGGCTCTGACCCATTCCCGCTCAAGCAGATTGAGGCGGTCAACCAGGTCATCTATGACATTGTGTCCGAAACCGGCGAGCAGGCCCCGCCCGAGATCATCGTGATCAATAAGATCGACCAGGCCGATCCGCTGGTGCTCGCCGAGCTGCGTCACGTACTCGACCACGAGGACGTCGTCTACGTATCCGCGCGCACGGGCGAGGGAATCGACGAGCTTACCGCGCGCGTAGAGCTCTTTCTCAACGCCCGCGATAGCCACGTCAAGCTGCAGGTTCCCTTTACCCGCGGCGATGTGGTGGCCCGCGTCCACGCCGAGGGCACGGTGCGCCACGAGGAGTACACGGCCGATGGCACGCTTGTCGACGTCCGCCTGCCCGCACCCACCGCCCGCGAACTCGCCGAATTCATCGTGGAGGAAGTTTCCTAAAACCAGCCCGGGTGATCCATAATTAAGGCTCGTGAGCTTAAAAGGTTGGACCGTCCACGGAGACGGTAAAAGGATTGCACCGGGCGCGGTCGTAGCGCCGGAAGAACGACTCAGCTGGGGCCGAACCATCGGCATCGGAATGCAGCACGTGGTGGCCATGTTCGGCGCTACGCTTTTGGTTCCCACCTTGACCGGATTCCCCGTCAATACGACGCTGCTCTTTTCCGGCCTGGGCACAATTTTGTTTCTGCTTATCACGCGCAACCGATTGCCGTCTTACCTCGGCTCCTCGTTCGCGTTCATCGCACCGCTTTCGGCGTCGCAGCAGTACGGCATCGCCGCGCAAGCGGGTTCCATTTTGGTCACTGGCCTCGTCTTGGCAGCGGTGGGTGTGGCAGTCAAAATCGCCGGCCGCCGCGTCCTGGACGCCGTCATGCCGCCGGCCGTGACCGGTGCGATCGTAGCCCTCATCGGGCTCAACCTGGCGCCGAATGCGGCCGAGAACTTCGCCTCCCAGCCGCTCGTGGCCGCCGTGACGCTACTCGTCATCCTGCTGGCCACCGTCGCCGGCCGCGGCATGGTCTCGCGCCTGTCCATCCTGCTCGGCGTGGTCGTCGGCTGGGTCTTCGCGGCGTTGACCGGCAACCTCGGCGATGACGCCGTGGCGGCCATCGATGCCGCCCCGTGGGTGGGCCTGCCGGAATTCCACGCGCCTTCTTTCAACGTCTCCGCCATTGCCGTGGCGCTTCCCGTGCTGGTAGTTCTCATCGCGGAAAACGTCGGCCACGTCAAGGCCGTCTCCGAGATGACAAAGCGCGATCTCGATGACCTGGCCGGTGACGCCCTGATTGCCGATGGCCTCGCGTCCACCCTTGCCGGCGGCTTCGGTGGCGCCGGTACCACGACCTACGCCGAAAATATCGGCGTGATGGCCGCAACGCGTGTGTATTCCACCGCCGCCTACTGGGTAGCAGCCTTTACCGCTATCCTTTTGGCCTTCGTGCCGAAGTTTGGTGCGCTGATCTTTACCATCCCTACCGGCGTTCTCGGCGGCGCTTGCATCGTGCTGTATGGACTCATCGGCATGCTGGGTGTGCGCATCTGGATGGATAATAAGGTTAATTTCAATAACCCGGTCAACCTGACTGCGGCCGCGGTGGCGCTGATCGCGGGCATCGGCAACCTGACCCTCACTGTAGGCGGGGTTTCCCTCGAGGGCATTGCGTGGGGCTCGGTTGGCATCATCGTGGCCTATCCGATTATGAAAAAGCTCTACGATTCCGTCGGCGAGGGATACGGCGCCAAGTACTAATTTTCAACCTGTGAATAACTGCCCGTCGCGCGCCCGCGGCGGGCAGTTTTGTTGACGGGCCAACGCGGGTTATCCACAGCTGGCCGATATGCGGCTCGCACGGGCCTGCGGGTGCTGTTTAACTCAGCGGCATGACCGCATTAGACGCATACTTAAACGCTGTGGGCGCCGGCATGGACATTATCGCCGCCGTTCAGGGGCTCAGCGATCGTGAGCTGATCGCGCGAGGCGCCTCAGATATAGCCGCGCGCGACCTGCTGCGTTTATGCGATACCTATTTCGGTCGGTGCGGCTTTGCTGCTAAACAGCGAGCGGCGCGGCAGACTCGGCATTCCCTTGACGTGCTACTGCTGATTGAAAAATACGCCTTGCGCTTGCCGACGCAGCGCGATGCCTGGACCCTACGCACCGAACTGTGTGCCTTTCGCGGCAGCGCCACCGCCCTGGAAAAGCGTGCCCGCGCTTTGGTACGCGAACTGCGACCGCGCCGCGCGCCCGAAAAGGGAGTACGAATTACCCGCCGCTCCGGCGGCCCGTGGTCACTGACCATTACCGGGGATTCGGCCGATGTGGCGGATATGCACGCTGCATTGGATGCCAATAAGCCGTTGGAATCTGCCAAAGACCTCTTCTTTGGCAAGGCGGATGCGTCGCGCACAACGGTGACGACGCAGGTGGTTCTCACTCTTGACGAGCTCGACCGCGTAGTAGACGGAGGCGGCGAGGAAATCACCCTCCAACTCACCAATGGCGCTCGAATCACCGGAGCCGAGCTTGTCGCGCGGACACTGAGCGACCACGGCTATGTCACGCTCGTCCATCCCCATGAGGGCCCGGTCAACCTCTACCGGACCTCGCGCGTAGCCAACGACAAGCAGCGGCTCATGGCGGCTGCGGTCAACCCGGTATGCCCGTGGGAGAGCTGTAACTATCCTGCCGACAAGTGCCAGATTCACCACCTCAAAGCCTGGAAGCATGGCGGCGAGACCAACGCTGCGAACCTTGCGACATGCTGTCCCTATCACAACGGCGTCAATGATGATGACCCCAACGCCCCGCCGCGACGAGGCCGGCTAGCCCGGGTGCGTGGGCAGGTGACGTGGGTGCCACCGTGGGGATAGGTGGCGTCGGCAAGCGAAAAGCTCCCCACCCTTGCGGCGGGGAGCCTAAAGTCGAACCGTTTTAGGACTTAGGAAGCGTCTAGGTCCTTCTCGATGAGAGCAGCAATCTTTTCCACTGCTTCTTCGTTTTCGGAGGTGACGGTAACCTCATCGCCCTGTTCTGCACCAAGAGCCATGATCATCAGGGAAGAGGCAGCGTCGGTCTCATCCTCATCATCGTCGCCGACCAGGTTAAGGAAGATATCCTCATCGAATTCGCCAGCAGCGTCCGCGATAATGGATGCGGGACGTGCGTGTAGGCCTACGGAGGAGCCAACCTTTACAGTCTTGGAAGCCATGGAAAATATCCTTTCTTACGGGGATTTTTAAAGTCCAGTGTACGAGTGTTTGGTTTATGCTGCCACGTTCTGGGCGGCTTCTTCGACGGCCTTGTTAGGCCAGAACTGCTTCATCGCCAGCACCGCCGCAGTGGAGACAACCACGCCGGCCGCAATGGCCACGAGGTAGCCCCAGAACGGGTCAATGGCGAAGAAGACGAACACGCCGCCGTGCGGGGCACGGGAACCGACCGACAGGGCCATCGAAATTGCGCCCGTCACCGCGCCGCCGGCCATCATCGAAGGGATGACGCGGAACGGATCGGCCGCCGCAAAGGGGATGGCACCCTCTGAGACGAAGGACAGACCCAGCAGCCAGGCGGACTTGCCGTTCTCCTGCTCGGCCGGTGTAAACAGAGATTTGCGGATAAACGTAGCTAGAGACAGCGCAATCGGTGCGACCATGCCGGAAGCCATGACGGCGGCCATGATCTGCATGGAGGATTCGTCACCGGTAGACAGCCCGGCCGTCGCGAAGAGGTAGGCAGCCTTATTGACTGGGCCGCCCAGGTCGAAGCACATCATCAAGCCGAGGATGATGCCAAGGAGCACGGCCGAGGAGCCGGACATGGACGATAGCCAATTTTGCAGGCCGTCCATGATAGCTGCCAACGGTGCACCCAGCAGCAGGTACATTGCAAGGCCGACGATTAGCGAGGTAAGCAGCGGGATAATGACGACCGGCATGAGCGAGCCCAGCCAGCGTGGCACTTTCCAATTGCCAATCCACATGGCGATAAAGCCCGCCAGAAGACCAGTTACCAGGCCACCGATGAACCCAGCGCCCAAGGTGACTGCGATCGCGCCGCCCGCGAAGCCCGGGGCGATGCCCGGACGGCCGGCGAGCGCGTAGGCGATATAGCCCGACAGCGCGGCGACAATAAAGCCCATAGCCGCTTGACCGACGGCGAAGAGAACAGCGCCGAGATAGAGCAAGAACCCGGAGCGCTCGAAGTGCATGAGTTCGCCGTCAACGGTCACGTCATGGCCGGGGAGGTTGCCGAGCGAAAAGTCCGTCGATAGTGCTTGCCAACCATTTGCCATATCGGCACCACCGAAAAGGAAGCCGAGGGCGAGCAGCAGACCACCGGCCGCGACGAACGGGACCATATAAGACACGCCGGTCATAATGGCTTGCTGGATGCGCTTGCCCCAACCGAGAGACTTGCCTTCTTCCGCATCGGCACGGGTAGCGGTGCCGGAGACTTTGTGCGAGTGGCGGTTGTGCGCGGCAGCGACGGCCTCATCGAGCATGGTGCCGGGTTCATTGATGGCGCGCTTGACGCCGGATTCGATTACCGGCTTGCCAGCGAAGCGCTCGCGATCGCGCACGCCGACGTCCGTGGCGAAGATAACTGCATCGGCCGCGTCGATGGTGGCTTGAGAGACAGACTCATTATTTGACGAGCCTTGGGTCTCTACGGTCAGCGAGACGTCGTCACGCTCGGCTGCGGTCTGGGTCAGCGCGTCGGCGGCCATGTAGGTGTGGGCGATGCCGGTGGGGCAGGCGGTGATGGCCACGATGCGGGTGACATCGGCCGAAGATTCTGCGTTGGTAGGGGTTGCGGCCGAGGGCGCGGCGGCGGAGGAGCCGGCGGCACTGGCACCGGCACCGGCACCGGTTGCGGCAGTGCCGGCAGTAGCGCCCTGGGCGGCCGGTTCTTCGGCTGGCTTCTTCTTTGGCTTTTCGGCATTTACTACGTCCAGCACAAGCCGAACGATTTCTTCCTTGGTGGGTGCGTTGCGAAGTGTCTCGAGGAAGTCCTTGCGCACAAGGGCGCGGGCCAACTTGGACAAAATCTTCAGGTGGGCCTTGCCGCCACCGGCCGGAGCGGCGATGAGGAAGACGAGCTGAGCGTCGCCGTCGGGGCCGGAGAAATCCACGCCGCGGCTCAGACGAGCGAATGCGAGGGTAGGTTCGGTCACGGCCTCGGAGCGGCAGTGTGGAATGGCGACTCCGCCAGGGACGCCGGTACCGGCCTTGGCCTCGCGGTCAATGGCGGGCTGTGCCAAACCGGCGATGTCGGTGGCTCGGCCGGTGTCATGGACCAGCGTGGCCAGGTTGGTGATGACGGAGTCAACGCTGTCGCCGAAGTCGGCGTCGAGCGCGACTAGGTCGGTAGTGATGAGGTCGGAAGCCATGTTTAGGCACTCCTTAGGCTAGCGAGTTTACGGGGGTATGTGCGATATCGAGTTCTTCTGGGCGGGGGAATTGGGTGCCTTGTTTGGATGCAGCCGCAGTTCCGTAGGCCACCGACTGCGCGAGGCTATCGGCCGGTGATTTACCTGCGGTGCGGCCGAGGAGGTATCCGGCGAGCGCGGCGTCACCGGCGCCTACGGTGGATTTCACCGTTGCTGGCGGGGGAGTTGCAGCCCAAGCGCCGTCCGCGGTAACCAGCACCGCGCCGGCACCGCCAAGAGTGACGAGTACTTCTGCGATGCCCTGCTTGACGACGTCCCGGCCCGCCCGAACAACCCCCGAATACTCGCCGCGTGCGGCCTGGTCTTCCAGTTCGCGGCCGTCGGTTCCGGTGAGCTGGCCGAGCTCTAATCCATTGGGCTTAATGAGATCCGGCGCAGCAGAATTGAGGCTTTCGCCAATGGCCTGCATTGGGGCATCTGACGTATCGACGGCAATGCGAGCCTGTGGTGCGGCCGCGCGGACCGCGGAGATGAGATCGCAATACCAATCGGTGTTAACGCCACGCGGCAGGGAGCCGGCTAGTACCACCCAGTCGGAGGCAAGGGCGCGGGCGGTGAGCTCGGAGGTAATGGCGTGGGAGTCGGCGTCGGAAAGCACAGGGCCTGGACCGTTGACCTTGGTGGTAGTGCCATCAGGCTCCGTGATGGTGGTATTGACGCGAATTGTGCCATCCATGTGGATTGCAGAGGAAGGCAGCCCGGCCGAGTGGATGAGAGTTAGGAAAGAATCGGAGTCGTGGGCCGGGAAAAGAGCCAAGGATTGCTCGCCGGCCAAGTGCACGGCATGGGTGACGTTTACACCCTTGCCGCCAGCAACCTGTGTGACCTCGCTGGCGCGGTGGACATCACCGGAGGTCAATGGCTCGCTGAGCACAAGGGTGGCGTCGATACTGGGATTGGGGGTCAGCGTGAGAATCAAGTTGTCCCTTTCGCAGGTTGTATATTGGGGCCGAATGCCGTTGGAGAGAACCTCGCGGGCATGGCCCGCCCTTAAATGTTGATTCTTGTCCGATTGTGTCCGAAAGTCAACAGAATTTCTGTGGTATACATTGCTTTTCTATCCGATTTGTGGTGTTCTGGAAGTTAATAAACCGCTATCTTCGAAGGAAGTACGCTCATGGAAAACGCGTCTGAGTCCACAATCAAAGGAACCGGTGTCGTTGCCGGAGTCGCCTACGCCGAAGCCGTGTGGGTCCGCCCTCGCCCGGCTCTGCCTACCGAGGGAAGCATTGACCCAGAGCAAGCGAGCGATTCTGAATACGACCGCTTCCTTGCGGCCGTAGATACTGTCGCTGGCCGCTTGGAGCAGCGAGCTGCTGCCGCGGAAGGTCAGGCTGCGGAAGTTCTGACCGCAACGGCCGGCATGGTCAAGGACCGTGGTTGGCATAAGGCGGTGCGCAAGAATATCCGCACCGGCCGGAATGCGGAATTCGCCACTGTCGGTGCCACCGATAAGTTTGTCACCATGTTCGAGGCCGCTGGCGGCGTGATGGCAGAGCGCACCACTGACTTGAAGGACGTGCGCGACCGCGTAATCGCAGAGCTGCGCGGCGAGGACGAGCCGGGCCTGCCGCTCGTAGACGGCGAGGCCGTGCTGTTCGCGGACGATTTGGCCCCGGCCGATACCGCGACGCTGGATACCAAGCACATCAAGGCCCTTGTCACCGAGCTTGGTGGACCTACCAGCCATACGGCCATCATCGCCCGTCAGTTGGATATTCCATGCATCGTTGCTGTGGGCGCCGCGCTTAGCGATATTGAAAGCGGCACGTTGGTATTCGTCGATGGTGCAGTAGGCGCCGTTACCCTTGGAGCCGATGAAGAGGCTTCCACGAAGGCAGTGGCCGAGTACCGCGAGCGTGCGGCACGCGTTGCCCAATGGCGCGGCCCGGCTGAAACCAAGGACGGTCACCGTGTGCAGCTGCTTGCCAACGTTGCTGATGGCAACGCCGCCCGCATTGCTTCGGATTCGCAGGCAGAGGGTATCGGCCTCTACCGCACGGAACTATCGTTCCTCTCGGCCAGTGAAGAGCCCAGCGTTGATGAGCAGGCAAAGATTTACGGCAAGGTCTTTAATGCCTTTCCTGAATCAAAGGTTGTCGTACGTACGCTGGATGCCGGATCCGATAAGCCTATCTCTTATGCCACGCTAAGCTCCGAGGAAAACCCAGCATTGGGTGTTCGTGGCCTGCGTATAGCACGCGATAATGAGGCTCTGCTGACCCGCCAGCTGGATGCGATTGCGCAGGCGGCTAAGGCTCGCGATGACAAAGCATCTACTTGGGTGATGGCTCCTATGGTTGCCACCTCTACCGAGGCCCAGTGGTTTGCTAGCCTGTGCCGCGAACGCGGCCTGACTGCCGGCGCCATGATCGAGGTTCCGGCCGCAGCGCTTATGGCGGATAAAATCATGCCGCACCTTGATTTCGTGTCCATCGGCACCAATGACCTGACTCAGTACACTATGGCTGCAGATCGCCTGTCGCCACAGCTGGCCTACCTGACCGACCCGTGGCAGCCGGCTGTGCTGCGGCTCATTCAGCACACCTGCATCGTGGGCCAGGCCAATAACGTCGCGGTAGGCGTGTGCGGTGAGGCAGCAGCCGACCCGATGTTGGCCTGCGTGCTTACCGGTTTGGGCGTAAATTCGCTATCCGCAGCGTCGACGGCGGTAGCAGGCGTCGGCGCGCAGCTGGCAGAAGTTACCTTGGAACAGTGCCAACAGCTTGCCGAGGTGGCACTGGATGCGGAAAGCCCTGACGCTGCCCGTACCGCAGTGGTAGAACGCATGGAGTCCTTCGCCTAAAGTAGGCGAAGGATCGGGGGATTATTCGCTGGCGAGCACGACCTCAATTTCGCGCTCGCGCAACGCTTCTACGAAAGAATCGGGGGCAGCGGCGTCCGTAATGACGACGTCAATATCGGCGGCAGACGCGAAACTTACCAAATAGTCATTGCCCAGCTTGCTGGAGTCACACATGACCACTACCTTGTGGGCATTGGTGACAAAGGCGGACTTGATGGCCGCCTCTTGGGAGTCGGCCGTCGACAAGCCATGGTCCAGGGTTAGGGCATTGGTGCCGATAAAGGCGACGTCGGCACGCATTAAAGCTATGGTGCGCAGCGCGGTATCGCCAACGACGGCTTGAGTAATCGCGCGGACCGTACCGCCAAGTAGCTGGACGTCAGGCACGCCATTGCCCGCTAGCGACAGGGCGATGGGCAGGCTATTGGAGACAATATTAAACTGCGCCTGCGGGTATTGCTGTCCAATGAGCTCCGCGAACGCGTTAATGGTGGTGCCTGCGTCCAAGAAAATGCTGCCGCCGCCCTGGGGGAGAAAATCTAGGGCCGCGCGGGCGATAGCCGCTTTTGCGCCGGAGGCGGACCGCTGGCGGGTATCCAGGGTAAGCTCCGCGGTCTGGAAGGATTGGGAGGCTACTGCGCCGCCATGCACGCGATGGACGATACCCTCACGGTCAAGCACTGCAAGGTCGCGGCGAATGGTCTCGGCCGTAACTTCGAAGCGTTCTGAGAGCTCAGTGACGTTAACGCGGCCTTCAACGGCGGTGAGGGAAGCGATTTGGCGACGCCGCTCTTCTGCGTACATGATTCCTCCTTGAATCTAGAGACATCGCGTCATGGCGTGGGGGTAAAAGTTGCCACTTTATGCGGAAATGAAAATCCGGCGATGTTGTTTTGCTTAGTCCATTGTCTCAAAAATCGGGAATAAACGGACTAAAGCAAAAATTTGCACAGCTGCATTGTGGATCTGACGCTCTGAAATGCCTGGTTAGAAGGAAAAGTGGGAAAGTGGGATTTTCGTCTCTTTTGGTGTCCGGGTCCGAATTGGAGCAAAAATGGGGGTAGCAGCAAACGGGCCGCGTCAACGAAGGGGGAGCATAGATAGACCCCGCGAGGCCATGCTCGGCCCTTGCGGGGTTATAGAATCTGCGTCGGGTGAGTGGTTAAAGCTTACGGAATACCGATACAACCTTGCCCATGATTTCCGCATCATCGCCGTTGATGGGAGCGTAGGCCTCATTGTGGGGAAGCAGCCACACGCCGGAGGAATCGCGGTGGAACTCCTTGACGGTAGCTTCAGATCCTTCGAGCAGGGCGGCCACGAACTCGCCTTCCTCTGCAACTGACTGGGAACGAATAATTACCCAGTCGCCGTCAAGGATGCCGGCATCCTGCATCGAGTCGCCGACTACTTGCAGCATATAAAGATCGCCGCCACCGACCACCTCGTCAGGCATTGGGAAGTATGTGTCGACGTTTTCCTCTGCGGTAATGGGTGCTCCCGCAGCGATACGGCCGACCACAGGAATATAAGAAACGGCACCTGCATCCTCGGGAATTTGCTGCTCAGGCTTAGCCGGCTTGCGGCCGGGCTTTTTGGCGCCATCATCCGTATTAAGGTGACGAACATCTACGGCACGCGGCTTATTAGGGTCTCGTCGCAAAAACCCTTTCTCTTCCAATTGTTTTAGCTGATAGGCAACCGATGATGTGGACTGTAGACCCGCTGCGTCACCAATTTCGCGAATGCTTGGTGGGTAACCACGCAACATAACGGCGTCACTAATGACATTGAGAATGCGTCGCTGGCGGTCAGATAGGGAGGCGTAATCGGTCTTCTCGGTGGTCTTCTTTGGCTTGCGGCCCATTGCTGGCTCCTCGGAGGGGATCGGGTGGGTTTATAGGTGGTCTGTTAGCTCGCGGCGCTGAAAAGTTGCCACACGTCATTTGTAGCACGAAAAGTACAGATGTTCGAGATTTTCGCGTTGGGGTGGACAAGTATTCGAAGCGATGCTATAAATCGAACGTACCGACTAAATCGAACATTATGGCGACTGGATATCATGGCGTGTCGCATGAGGTGCCTACGGTGGGGTCAGTCGTCGAAAGGAAAGTTATGTCTCTGCTGCTCAATTCTCGCAATAACCTGGTAACTCGCAACGCTAGCGAACCCGTAGTGGTGCCTTCTGCGGCCGTATGGGATGTGGAGCGTGGCTACGGTTCTGTGGTCCGCAGTACCGCAAACTCTTGGTATGTTCGAACTCTACGTGTGGAAGATTGCACGACCTATCGTTCGAACCGTACGTCGACCGGAAGGTCTGGGAACAGATCGAATAGGGGTCGAAACAGCGTGGGTGAGTCGAACACAGGTAACTACGCATTGGGCGCAGTGTTTGGTGTAGCGGTCTTTGTGGGTACTTTGTTAGGCGGACTAGCTAGCACTGAAGGAAACAGTGCACCGCAACCGCCGGCCTCTAATGTGCAACAAGTAGAGGCTGCAGTAACACGCTAGGGGGAACGGTGGGGGCGAAGCCCAGTGGTCGAACGGAATTGAAGGTGAGTAAACTACTGGCGTAACAACGTCAGTGAAAGGACCACTGTGTATTGCCCCTTTTGTCACAATGAGCAATCCCGCGTCATCGACTCGCGTGTGGTCGATGCTGGAGCGTCGATCCGTCGCCGGCGCGAGTGTGCTTCGTGCAAGGGGCGCTTTACCACGGTTGAGAAGGCCGTGTTGCTTGTGGTGAAGAGAAACGGTCTGGCCGAGCCCTTCAGCAGAGATAAATTGATTCGCGGCGTGCGCCGTGCCTGCCAGGGGCGAGATGTAAGCGACGATGCCCTGAAGAAGCTGGCGCAAGAAGTAGAGGAGACCGTGCGCAGTCATGGCTCCTCGCAGGTCAACGCGAACGAGATTGGCCTGGCCATCCTGGAACCACTGCGGGACCTTGATGAGGTGGCCTATCTGCGCTTTGCCTCTGTATATAAATCCTTTGAAAGCGCAGATGACTTTGAATCCGAGATTCGGCTGATGCGAAGGCGCGATCGCGAGGACTTTTAACGCAGTTTGTCCACCGCCTTTTGGATACGGCGGAGTGAAACGGCGTGGGCTGTGCCAAGGCGCTGAGCGAAAAGAGAAACTCGAAGTTCTTCGATCATCCAGTGCACGTCCTTGACCTTGCGGGTCTTTTCACGGCCGGCCGGGAGGCTGCGAAGGCGGTTGGATAGGTAGGCCTTGGCGTTGTCTACCTCGGCTTGGCGGTCCGCATCGCGGTCCGGGTCAAGGTTCATGTCCTCTAGGCGAATTCGCATGGCTTGGATATATCGCGGTAGATGACGCAGATGGGACATGCCATGGACAGTGATGGCGTTCCGGGGTAGGAGGAAGTCCAGTTGTGCGCGCATGTCATCGATTGCTGGACCGTCCCAATGAGCGAGTTCCGCTCGCAGGTTGGAGTACTCGGCGAGTCCTGGGGCAATAGCTACCACTGCTTGGCGTACGCGGCCTGGGACTTGGGGCTTGACTGTGTCTTTAAGCTTCTGGAACGCTGCGGGGGTGCGGACGGGTCCGCCCGCTTCCATCATCAGGTCGCGGATCGCGGCGACGCGGGCGTCGTTGACAAGGCCGTCGGCGCCGCCGTGCGGATAGGAATCGACGGCGACGCGCTGTTGCAATGGCAGGCCCTTGACCATTTGGGAGGCGTTGACGGATATCTCACGCATGAGGAGCGTAAGTGTGGTCGTGACCATGGCGGCATCTGCGGCGGCCTTGGTGGGATGGACCTTGAGTTCGACGCCCTCCTTGGTAGCGACCAGGGCAGGGTAGGCGGTGACCTCGTGGCCGTCGACGGTGGTCTTGACCGTGTCATCGATGGTGCCGAGGGTGTCGTCGGTCCATTCGCTGACGGAGGTGGACTCGGAGGTGCGCGAGACGCGAGATACGGAGGACTTGATGTGTCCGGCCTGACGTCGGACGAGCGCCGCGAGGTCGCGGTCGGAGTCGACGATTTTGCCGCGCTTATCGATGGCCCCGTAATTCATCCGCAGGTGGGCGGGTAGCTTGCTGGCCTGGAAGTCGGTGGCGTTGATTCCTTGACCACCGAGTTCGCGGAGGACGTCGGCAAGCTGCTGGGTGATGGGTCCTTCATAAGGGATGAGGCGGTCGATGGCGCGCTCGGCAAACTCGGGCGCGGGTACGACGGTGCGGCGCAGGGCCTTGGGCAGGCTCCGGATAAGCTCGGTGACGAGCTCGAGGCGCAGACCCGGAACGAGCCAATCGAAGCCTTCGGTATCCAAGCCGGCGAGCATAGGAATGGGAACCATTACGGTGACGCCGTCGAGAGGATCGCCGGGCTCGAACTTGTAGGTCAGTTCGTAATCGATAGAACCCTTGCGCCAGTGGTCGGGGAAGGATTCCTCGGTGACCTCGTGGGAGTCATCGATGAGCTTAGTGGGATCGAAATCCAGCAGATCCGGGGTGCGGCGGCGCTCCTTTTTCCACCACGAGTCAAAGTGGCGGCCGGTGGTTACCTTTGCCGGAATGCGCTGGTCATAGAAATCGAAGAGCGTGTCTTCGTCTACGATGAGGCCGCGGCGGCGGGCCTTTTCTTCGTATGCGGCGGCGTCGTCAAGCGCTTGGGCGTTGGCCTTGAAGAAGGCGTGGTGGGTGTTCCAGTCGCCGGCGATAAGGGCATTGCGGATGAACATATCGCGGGCAGCGGAGGGATCGACGCGGTGGTAGGGCACGGTGCGGTCGGCCACGATGGGCACGCCGTAGAGCGTGGATTTTTGGTGCGCGATGGCGGCGGCGCGTTTGCGAGACCAGGTGGGCTCGGAGTAGTTGTGCTTGAGCAGGTCTGCACCGAGCTTTTCCACCCAGGCGGGATCGATGGCGGCGACATCGCGCGCCCAGAGGCGGGAAGTTTCCACCAGCTCGGCGGCCATGAGGAATTCGGGAGGCTTTTTAGCCAGGGCGGAGCCGGGGAATACCAGGAAGCGGGTGTTGCGCGCGCCTTGGAATTCTTTGGAGTTGCCATCGCGGGCGCCGATATTGGATAGCAGGCCCGAAAGGAGGGACATGTGTATGTCATCGGAGCGGCGCTCGGTGCCTTCCTGGTAGGTCCAACCCAGCTGCTTGGCGACATCCTTGAGCTGGCGTACCAAGTCAAACCACTCCCGGATGCGCATGTAGTGGAGGAACTCCTGTTTCATGCGCTTGCGGAACTTATTGCCGGATTGTTCGTTGCGGGTTTGCTTGATGTAATCCCATAGTTTGAGCATGGACAAGAAATCCGAGGTTTTGTCCTTGAAGCGGGCGTGGGCTTGGTCGGCCTGGGCTTGGAAGTCGAGGGGGCGTTCGCGCACATCCTGGATGGTCATGGCGGCAACGATGACCATGACATCATCGAGGCATCCGTTGGTATTGGCTTCAATAAGCATGCGTGCCATGCGCGGATCCAGTGGGATGCGGGCGAGATCGCGGCCGATGGTGGTGAGCGAGGGCTTGTCCTGCTTGTCGTGGAGGGCGCCGAGCTCGTGGAGGAGTGTGAGACCATCGCGGATGGCCTTGTGCTCGGGAGGTTGGATGAAGGGAAATTGTTCGATATCACCGAGCTTGAGCGAAACCATTTGGAGGATGACACTCGCGAGGTTGGTGCGCAGGATTTCTGGGTCGGTGAACTCGGGACGGCTTTCAAAATCCTGTTCGCTGTAGAGGCGGATGGCGATGCCGTCGGCAACGCGGCCGCAACGGCCGGAGCGCTGGTTGGCGGAGGCCTGCGAGATGGGCTCGATGGGCAACCGCTGGACCTTGGTGCGCGTGGAATACCGCGAGATGCGGGCGGTGCCGGTATCGACAACATAGCGGATACCGGGCACAGTAAGCGAGGTTTCGGCGATATTGGTGGCCAAGACGATGCGGCGGCCGCGGTGCTCGCTAAACACGCGGTGCTGCTCTTGGTTAGATAGGCGGCCAAAGAGGGGAGTGACCTCGACGTTTTTCCATTTTTTGCCTTCGATGGCCTCCATGGCATCGCGGATATCTCGCTCGCTAGGGAAGAAACACAGGATATCGCCGCTGCCTTCGCGCATGAGCTCTTCGATGGCCTCGGTCAAGCCATCGAGCGGGTCTTGGTCCACGACTTTTCCGCCGGCCTCGAATTCGAGTGGCCGGTAGCGGATTTCTACGGGGTAGGTGCGTCCGGAGACCTCGATAATGGGGGCGGGGTTGCCGTCGGCGTCGGCAAAGTGGGCGGCGAAGCTTTCTGGGTCGATGGTTGCGGAGGTGATGATCACCTTGAGGTCGGGACGCTTGGGCAATAGGCGCTTCAAGTAGCCCAAGAGGAAGTCGATATTGAGCGAGCGTTCGTGGGCCTCATCGATGATGATGGTGTCGTACTTATTGAGGAAGCGGTCGCGTTGCATCTCGGCGAGCAGAATGCCGTCGGTCATAAGCTTGACGGCGGTGGTCTCAGAGACGCGGTCATCGAAGCGGATGGCGTAGCCAACGGACTCGCCGATTTTCTGGTCCAATTCCGCGGCGATGCGTTCGGCCACGGTGCGCGCTGCAATACGGCGCGGCTGGGTATGACCGATGAACCCGCGCCGGCCGCGACCTAGCTCGAGGCAGATTTTCGGGATCTGGGTGGTCTTACCAGAACCGGTCTCACCAGCGATGATGACGACCTGGTTGTCCCGAATTGCCTCGGCGATATCGTCCTTGCGGGCGGTGACGGGGAGGGCGTCGGGGTAGGTGATGGCGGGAACGGCGGCGTCGGTAAGTGCGACGCGCTCGGCCGCGGCATGGATTTCAGTGCCGATTTCTTGCAGCGCTTTAGGGGCACGGGCCTTCTTGAGGCGGCGACGGAAGGCGCGCGCCTCGGCCAAAGAGACATTTTCGAGTGCGGCGAAAAGCTCGTCGCGAGAAGGGGATTCGTTCTTAGTCATGACTAGGCAACGAGTTTACCCGTCCACCTAAAATGAGGAAAAAGTTGTTAAAGTTAAAATACTTATCCAAGCCTCAACACGAAATGCTAAAGGAGAGAGCACTAGGCGATGACAAACCCGTACTCCGACGGCAATGACGATTTCCCGCGCTACGAGCCAACCGATCACCCAGAGGATAATCCAAGTTTTGGTGGCCTACCATCTTATGGTGGCTCCCATGAAAGCAATAAACCAGGATATGCCGGATACGGGGCTTCACCGGGGGAATTTAGGGGAAAGCCCTCGGCCATTGACGCCCTCTCTTTTGGCTTCAAGGCAACCTTAGGCAATTGGAAATTGTGGGTGCTCGGCTCGTTGTTGGTCGGCGTTATCTTATTTGCCGTCACAGCGGCCGAGTCTTTGCTGAGTGGCCCAGAACCTGACTCCAACCCGGACATTCAGATTGTATTTCAGCTGGCTTCGACGCTGGTAGGAGTCTTTGTCGGGCTTCTGGCTATGCGCTTGGCCCTATTTCAGATTGATGACTCACGCACTGGTTGGGGCCATGTGGGTAAAAAGGTGCGCTGGTGGCAGCCGTTCGTCATTATGCTTGTCATCAGCGTGATATCCAGCGTGGTGGTCTTTCTTGCCATCGGCGGAGGCTTCTTCGCTTTATTCAATGACGCAGATAGCCTGTCCGAGGAAGAATTGCTCTCTGCAGTCTTGAGCGTCCTCGGCGTGGGATTGGTATTAGCCCTCATTAGCGTCTTGCTCCAGCCGCTCTTTATGCTGATGCAGTGGTTTGCCGCCGATGGTGACGGTGTGGGCGAAGCTGTGAAGAGGGGCTTTGCTGCGGGCAAGGCTAATTATGGCCAGCTTTTGCTCCTGACCATCGTGAATTTCTTTATTCTTTTGGGTGGTGTGCTGCTGCTGGGCATCGGCCTCATTGTGGCCTCCCCAGTTACATTCCTGGCGCAGGCTCACCTGTTCCGCCAGTGCGCTGGCCGAAATACCTTGCCGCAGGCTTAATGGAAAAGCTCTAAGCCACCGCCTTTTAAATGTAGGCCGTGGCTTTTGCTGTGCTTGGCGACGTCCCCGTGGGGCTTGCCGCAAGCGGCTACTGTCGGGAGCGCTCAATCGCCTTGTTATAGGCGGCGGTGATGAGCGTGCCGAATTCGCGGAACTCTTCGGCGCGAGCTGCGGAGGAACGGAACACGAGACCCACCTCGCGTTCGGCGGTGACATCGGAGGCAAAGTGGGCGATGGCGACGTCCTTGCCATGGCATTCGGTGGCGAGGGCGGATTCGGGGACGAGGGTGCAGCCCAGGCCACCCATGACCAACTGCATGATGGTGGTCAGGGAGGAAGCGCGGGTGACGGAATTGGTGGCCTCGGCCGGGTTGATATTGGCATGGCGGCAAAGATCGACTACCTGGTCGCGCAAGCAGTGGCCGTCGTCAAGCAGCAGTAAATCCAGGTCCTTGAGTTCCGCAAGCTTGACATCCTCACGGCCAGCGATGGGGTGATCGGGCGGGCAGACAATGGAGAATTGCTCCGTGTAGAGCGGGCTATCGACCATGCCGGTGGCCTCGGATGGAAGGGCCATGATGGCAAGGTCCAAGTTACCGTTGCGCAGGCGGGTAATGAGGTGCTGGGTTTGCTCCTCGACGAAACGCGGCTCGAGATCCGGGTAAGCCTCCGCAAGCATGGAGAGCAGATCGGGGAGGATGTAAGGGGCGATGGTGGGGATAACGCCGATGGTCAGTGGGCCGGCAAGGGTGCCGTTGGCGCCGCGAGCGTTGGCCAGGAAGGTATCGGCTGCTTCAAGCGTTGCCTTGGCGTAGGGGAGGAGGGTCTCACCGGCCGAGGTGACGATGACCTTGCGGGTGGAGCGCTCGATAAGCTGCAAGCCCAATCCCTGTTCGAGGGCAACGAGACCCTGGGAGAGGGAGGGCTGGGAAATTTCGAGTTTGGCAGCTGCGGTACCAAAGTGCTTGTTTTCCGCAACGGTGACGAAGGTGCGCAGCTGAGCAAGTGTAGGGCGATACTCTTTATTATTCATGCCTATTACTCTAACACTTACCTATAGGATTTGCTATTGACGCGAGCGGAAAAGATGGTATAACTGATCGTGTTGGGCCGGATGCGGTCCTGCCCCGCTGCTTGTACGCCAAGCGGCAGGAAACTTAGAGGAAAAGCCTTTGCTAAAGGAGTTGAAGACTATGCCTATTTTGACCGTCGGCGAAAAGTTCCCAGAGTTCAACCTCACCGCCCTGACCGGTGGCGACCTGCACGACGTCAACGCTAACCAGCCGGAGGACTACTTCGAGCAGGTATCCCTGGACAAGTACGAGGGCAAGTGGAAGGTGGTCTTTTTCTACCCGAAGGACTTCACCTTCGTCTGCCCGACCGAGATCGCTGCCTTTGGCAAGCTGGACGAGGAGTTCCAGGACCGCGATACCCAGATCCTTGGCGGCTCCACCGATAACGAGTTCGCTCACTTCAACTGGCGCGCAACTCACCCAGAGCTGAAGGAAGTTCCTTTCCCGATGTTCTCTGACGTGCGCCACGACCTCATCCGTGCACTGGGTGTAGAAAACTCTGATGGCGTTGCTGACCGTGCTACCTTCATCATCGACCCGGATGGCGTTATCCAGTTCGTCTCCGTTACCCCGGATGCTGTTGGCCGTAACGTAGACGAGGTTCTGCGTGTGCTCGACGCCCTGCAGTCCGAAGAGGTTTGCGCTTGCAACTGGGAGAAGAACGACCCAACCAAGAACATCAACAAGATGGACGTCGTTCAGTCCGCGCTCTAAATCTCACTGAGATGCAGGTTTACCCCGCTTTCGTGGCGGGGTTTCCTTTTAAATCCAATGCAGAAAATTCCTATCAAAACCGCAAAGGAAAAAAGTTATGTCTATTGATAATCTGAAGTCTTCCCTGCCGGAGTACGCCAAGGACCAGAAGCTCAACCTGGGCGCGCTGACCCGTTCCAAGGACCTGGACGAGGAGCAGCTCTGGGGCTGCCTGCTGGCATCGGCTGCCGCAACCCGCAATGACACCGTGCTTTCTGAGATTGCGGAGGAAGCAAAGGAGCACCTGTCTGAGGAAGCTATCGAGGCAGCTTACGGCGCAGCCACCGTTATGGCTATGAACAACGTTGCCTACCGCGCCAAGGGTTGGTTGGGCGATGACTACGCACAGGTTAAGTTCGGCCTGCGCATGAACATCATCTCCAAGCCAGGCGTGGACAAGGCCAACTTCGAGCTGTGGAATACCGCAGTCTCCGCCATCAATGGCTGCGAGCACTGCCTGGGTGCTCACGCTCACGAGCTCAACGAGGCTGGTCTGAGCAAGGAGCAGGTCTGGGAGGCCGTCAAGGTTGCGGCCGTTGTCCAGGCTGTGGCACAGGCTGTCCAGATTGAGGCCGCACGCTAAAATAGCCGGCTTTTAGCCGCCCTCGCGCTTGCCGACGTCCCTCTTATTCTGGGGCGTGGCAGCCAGGGCGGCTTTGTCGTTTTCGCAGGCTAGTACTCCACGCGCAGGTCTGCTAGGCGGACTTCGCCGGCCTCATCGGAGGCACCGAGATCTACCGTAGCGACGAACTGGTAGGCGTGATCGCCGTCTGGGTCCTTGATGATCTGGCGCACGGACCACGCACGCGAGTCAGTATCGCTTAGGCGGAAATACTCCGGGCCGCGGGCCTCGGGGCCGGAATCGATGTCATCATACTCATCGAAGTAATCATCTAGGATAGCGCCGAAGTCCGGCACCTCGTCCAAGTAATCGAGCAACTCCGCTAAGCGGTCTTCCTTTTCCAAAGCAAAGAGCTGCACCAAGCGGAACATGTAATTGCGCACCATGATGGTAAAGGCGCGGCGATTGGCCGTGAGCGCGGTGGGGTCCTCCACGCCAAAGGCCAGCTCGCGGTCTACCGTATCTTGGTCGATGGGGGAGTCTTCGCCGGCCATTTGCGCCCATTCGTCGACAAGCGAGGAATCCACCTGGCGAATAAGCTCACCTAGCCAGACAACGATATCTTCAAGCTCTGGAGTGTTGTACTCGTCCGGAATGGATTGCTTAAGAGTGCGCCAGGCGTCGGTCAGGTAGCGCAAAATCACGCCCTCGGAGCGGGCCAAGCCGTAGGTGGCGACCAGATCCGAGAAGGTCATCGCATTCTCGAGCATGTCGCGCACCACGGACTTGGGTCGCAGCTCAAACTCCTTGACCCACGCATTGGTCTCAGCGAAAGTATCGTAGGCCTGCTCCAGTAGCTCCTCGAGCGGCTTCGGCCAAGTGATATCCTCCACGATATTCATGCGGTCGGTGTAGTCCACCCCGTCCGCCTTCAGCGCGGCGATTTCTTCGCCGCGGCGCTGCTTCTGCTGGGCAATGAGCACCTGGCGCGGGTCATCTAGGATGGCCTCAAAAACTGAAATAACGTCCAGGTTATAGGTCTCCGCTTCTGGGTCCAGCAGCGAGAGCGCCGCCAAGGCGAATGGGCCCAGCGGCTGATTGAGCGCAAAGTCACGCGGTAGCTCTCGCACCAAATGGTAGGGACGGCCGTAGATATCCAATCCCTTGGTGGACTTTTGCACGACGCCGGAATCCACTAGCCCGCGGAAGAGATCGAGTGCGGTGAGGATGTCTTTATTCTGTTTGCTGCGGTTATCGTGGTTGTCTCGCAGCAGGTGGCGCATGTGGTCATAGCCATTGCCGTGGCGCGCCAAGACGTTGAGCAGCATAGAGTTAGAAACGCGGAACTGAGAGGTAAGCTGTTCCGGTTCCGCCTCAGTAAGGCGCGCGAAAGTCTTCTCGGACCAGGACACCTCGCCTTCTCGGGCGGACTTTTTCTTGAGCTTTTTCAAGCGTTTGGGGTCGTCGCCGATGCGGCGGCGTTCCTTGGCATTTTCGATCTCGTGCTCGGGGGCCTCGACTACCACAGTGCCCTCGGTGTCATAGCCGGCGCGGCCGGCGCGGCCGGCAATCTGGTGGAATTCGCGCGATTTGAGGATGCGTTGGCGCTGGCCGTCGAACTTGGCAAGCCCAGTCATCAGCACGGTGCGGATGGGCACATTAATGCCCACACCCAGGGTATCGGTACCGCAAATGACCTTAAGCAGGCCCTTTTGTGCCAGGCGCTCTACCAATCGGCGGTATTTGGGCAGCATGCCCGCGTGGTGGATGCCGATTCCCTTGCGCAGCAGCTTGGATAGATCCTTGCCAAAGGCGGTGGTGAAGCGGAACCCACCGATTTCCTGGGCAATCGCTTCCTTTTCTTCCTTAGTGATAATCCCCGAAAGTGAGGTCAGCGCCTGCGCGCGCTCGGCCGCTTCACGCTGCGAGAAGTGCACCACGTAGATAGGTGCCTTCTTATCGGCCAAGAGCTCCTCGATGGTCTCGTGCACCGCGCTAAAGACATAGGAAAAGTCCAGTGGCACGGGCCGCGTGGTGCCGGCGACGAGGTTGGTGGCGCGGCCGGTGCGGCGGGTGAGATCCTCTTCTAGCCACTGAGTATCGCCCAGAGTGGCGGACATGAGCAGGAACTGCGCCTTGGACAACTCCAGCAGCGGCACCTGCCATGCCCATCCGCGGTCCGGTTCGGAGTAGTAGTGGAACTCGTCCATCACTACCTGGTCGATATTGGCCTCGGCGCCATCGCGCAGCGCAATATTGGCCACAATCTCGGCGGTGGCGGCGATGATGGGGGCATTGCCATTAACGGTGGCGTCGCCAGTCATCATGCCCACATTCTCGGCGCCGAAGATATCGCACAGAGCAAAGAACTTCTCGCTCACAAGGGCCTTGATCGGTGCGGTATAGAAACTGCGCTGGCCACGAGCTAGGGCAATGAAGTGCGCAGCATTAGCCACCATGGACTTTCCCGAGCCCGTAGGGGTAGCGAGGATAACATTATCGCCGGCCAAAATACCGAGCGAGGCTTCTTCCTGAGCTTGGTACAAATTGATACCCCGGCCGGTGGTCCACGAGGTAAAGGTATCCCAAATTGCCTCGTCTACGAGGGACTCGGGTACTTCCGTTAAGTCTGGCAGCAGCTGAGATAAGTTCACCCCCACCACCTTAGCGGCGATGGGGGCGGGTTAGTTAGATATCGTCACCTAAGTCGCCCTCGCCCGAAGCAGAATCAGGGCCATCCTTCCCTTCATCGGACCTCGAGCCTTCTTCCTTGGTGGAATCTTCGCGGTCATCGATCTCGGTATTGATGATCTGCTGGCTTTCTTCTTCATCCAAGGAAGCCAAAAATGCCTGGAATTCCTCGCTGATTTCCTCACCGGTAGGCATAGGCTCCTCGCCGGGCATGATCGCCTGCGGGTGCTCCTTGCGGTAGCGCTCCATATAAGCGTCATACTGCTGCTCGAGTTGTTGGACTACGCCTTCAATCTCATCCGAGCCACCAACTTGTTCCTCCAGTTGGTTTTCCACGCGAGAAATGTCGGCCTCAATGCTGCCCAAAGGAATATTCAGGCGCGCCGCCCGGGCCACCGCATCCAGCAACTGGTACGTGGCCTGCGGATAAGGCGAAGCGGCCAAGTAATGCGGCACGTGGACGGTATATCCAGCCACGGTGCGGTGCTTATCCGCCAGAGCCTTTTCCAGATACAGCGCGGCGGAGCCTGGCACCATCATGGTGGAATCCATCGAGAGCATGTGCTCGGTCAAGCGGGAGGAGGTGCCATGGGCCGTAACCACCGTAGGGCGGGTATGCGGCACCGGCATCGGCGCGGCATAGAGCATGATGGTGTTTTCAATATTGAACTTTTCCACCAGCTTCACCACGGCCGTAGTGAACGCCTCCCAGCGCATGTCTGGCTCAGGGCCAGACAGCAGTAGGAAAGTCTTGCCGGAATTATCGCGCAGGACCTTAATGCCAAGATCCATAGACTCGATTTCCAGCGCCCGATCCTTATCAATCGTGATGGCTGGGCGGCGCGAGCGGTAATCAATCAGCTCATCAGAGTTAAACGATGCCAGCTGACGGCCTTCCAAAGCGGCCTTCAGGTGGTCAGCACTTGCTTCAATGGCCTGGCCAGCGTCAGCATAGCCGTGCATGGCAACAATCATGGTGGGGCCTTGTCCGTCACCGGAATCATCCCTAATCACCGGAGCCGGATATTCCAGCTCATACATGCGGCGATCTTCTTCGTGCATGTTGTGTTACCTCCTTGCTTTCTCACCTACCCCAACGCCGCGTGCGTGCGTACTATTCCCGCGCGCACCGCGAGGTTAAATAAACAATTGTGCCCCAAACCGCTGCGCATTGCCAGCGCAATCCCGGGCGGGGTGTGGAAAGCCGCTTGCCGACGCCCCCTTCACCCCACCTATCCACAGATCCCCACCATCTAGCCCTTGGTGGCCTATGCATAGTTGCGCGCGTGGTTGAAGCTGGGGCTATGGACATCACAACACCAACTCAGCCCATCCGTACGCCCGGCGATATCCTCGCCAATATTCCAGGAATCCTCGGATTCTTTCCCACCGAATCAGTTATCCTCATCTCCATCCAACCCAGCCAGCGCGGATACAGCATCGGACCAGTAGCCCGCCTCGATCTGCACGATGTGCCTGGTGCCCTTCACGAAGTGATGGATGCGTTTCACTGCGGAAATCCCGAAATCATTTTCTGTTTCGTGCTCTCCCAGCGCGAGGAAGGCGAGCTCTGGGACATTCTGCAGTCCCTTTATCATTTCCAAGACCGGACAGGTATGGGCATCGATGCCTGCTGGCTGTCCGAAGAACTCTCCACCAATACCGCCTATGACCTCATCTTTGGCCACGCCACAGAAAGCGGCGAGGGTCCGCTGCAGAATTGGATGGAAGGAACCATACCCGCCATCTCGACGAGCCACACGATGCGCGCCTGCGTGAATAATGGCATGCTTCCGGAACTTAGCCGCCATGACCTGGTCCAACGCTTTAAGGACCCGAACCCCTACTTTGGGGAAGAAGAGATTAGGGCCATGGAGCGATGCGCCGAAGAGATTGCCCGCCAATTGCGCGCCGGGCACGGGTATGGCACTACAGATCCAGTGCAGGTGGTCAAACACCTTATTGCCGATGCCCGCTATGTGCTCAGCGAGGTCGAATCGTTGGAGGAAACCCTAGAAAATGAAGAATTGTTGTGTGTGGCAGCCATGTGGATGTCTACCACCTGGACCCGCGACCTAGTCATTACGGAGCTCGTCTCCGCGCCGCGGGAAGCAGGTGACCTGTTATTGGCGGTAGCGCGTACATTCCAGGGGCCTATTCGCTACAACGCCCTAGCTTTGTATGCTGCTAGCCAGGTGTCCGACGGATTCGGAATTTATGCCGGTCCGGCGCTTTCCGTAGTCGTAGAAGAGGCGCCCCATCACAATTTGGGGCGCCTCATAGCGCAGGGATATCGCAGCGGCATGGGAAAGCGGTTGGTCTCCAGCCTATGCCATGGTTGCGAGCTAGCCCGCGAGGCAGCGGGGCTTCGCGTCGACAGCCCCGCCTAACACGCGCGGCGTTCTAGGAGCGCTTCGCCGAATGTGCCTTATCGCCGAGCTGTCGGGTGAAGTTCCACGCGTCGGTGACGATGGTTTCCAGGTCCGTACGGGTGGGATTCCACCCGAGTTCGCGCTGAATCTTCTCAGAGGAAGCGATGAGCGTAGCTGGGTCGCCTGCGCGGCGCGGGGCCACCTCAGCCGGAATGTCGTGGCCGGTGACCTTGCGGCACATTTCGATGACCTGCTTGACGGAGTACCCTTCGCCAGAACCCAAGTTGTAAATGCGGTGGGCGCCAGATTCATTGGACTCGAGGGCAAGCACGTGGGCGTCGGCTAGATCGCGGATATGGATGTAGTCACGCACTGGGGTGCCGTCTGTGGTATCCCAGTCATCACCGAACATGAAAATCTTATCCCGGTGGCCCAAAGCAACTTGCAACACGATGGGGATGAGGTGGGTTTCTACCTCGCGGTTCTCGCCAATATTTCCGTAGGCACCAGCCACATTGAAATAGCGCAGCGAGGTAGCGCCCAGGCCGTAGGCGTGGGCAAAGGACGTGATCATGTAGTCGATGGCCAGCTTGGTCGCACCATACGGATTGGTGGGCTGGGTTGGCATGTCTTCCGTAATCGGCACCTGGTCAGGCTCACCGTAGGTTGCAGCGGTGGAGGAAAAGACGAGGTTTTTGACGTCGTTATCCCGCATGGCATTAAGCAGCATCAGGGTAGTAACTACGTTGTGCTGCCAGTACTCATCTGGTTTTTCCACGGATTCGCCCACCAAGGAGCGTGCAGCGAAGTGAATGACGCCTTCGAAGCCACCTTCGCCCAAGACATCGGCAGCCTTGTCCGCGACGTCGCCCTCGATGAGGCGGGCGGCTTCCGGAACGGCCTCACGGTTGCCGGTGGAGAAATTATCGATGATGGTTACGTCATGGCCCTGCTCGACTAATACTGCGGCGCAGACGCTGCCCACGTAGCCGGCGCCACCGGTGATGAGAAGCTTCATGGCTATACCTCCACGCGCACTGCGTGCGCCAAATCGTCGGAAAGCACGACGCTGCCACCTTCCGGTGTCGACAGTGTAATCGTGCCGCTGTTATTGACTACAGACACCTTGGTGCCCACACGGATCCCAGCATCGGTGAGTTCTTGGAAGGTGCCATCATCAACCTGCAGGATTTCATTGACCTGGATGACGGTCGCGGAGACTTGCTCGCCATTGGGGAGATCGACCGCGCGGGTGCCCTGGTCCGGCTGAGTAACATCGAAGCCAAGTGCAGATAGCGCCGGAATAGGATTGCCAAAAGGCGACCGCGTCGGATCATCGAGAACGGCGACCATGCGCTTTTCCACCTCTTCGCTCATCACATGCTCCCACCGGCAGGCCTCGTCGTGAACCTTGGCAATGTCGAGCCCCAGGACGTCGGTAAGCAAACGCTCTGCCAACCGGTGCTTGCGCATGACTGCGGTAGCTAGGTCGCGGCCCTTGTCCGTGAGATCCAAGCTGCGGTCGGTGCGCACGTGCAAAAGGCCATCGCGCTCCATGCGAGCTACAGTCTGAGAAACCGTAGGCCCAGACTGCTCCAAACGCTCCGCAATGCGGGCGCGTAGGGGAGTAATGCCTTCTTCCTCTAGCTCGTAGATGGTCCGCAGATACATCTCCGTTGTATCAACTAGGTCCCTCACGTGGGCATACCTTTCTGTGTGAATACAGTTACGCGGCTATAGTCCCGCCCAAGAACGGGAAAGCGCTTTCTAGACTCTGCAGTCCAGATTAGCCTACCCAAGGCTTGGCTCGCCGCTAGGAACCAAGCCGATGCCTTATCAACGCCAAACCCCGAGCCCATGGCGGTACGTTGCCAAATGGACCCGGGGAGAGGATGTGCTGCCGAATGCGGTAGGCGTGGATTACAAAGCGTACTCGCGCAGGCGATCGGCGCGGTTGCCATCGCGCAGCTTTGCCATGACTTCGCGCTCAATCTGGCGTACACGCTCGCGTGAAAGGCCGAAGCGGCGGCCTATCTGATCCAAGGTGCGCGGAACACCATCATCGAGGCCATAACGCAGGCGGATGACGTCCTGCTCGCGCTTCTCTAAGGTGTCAATCACACCGCGGATATCAGAATGGCGCATAGATGCGACGACCGCAGTTTCAGCATCGGTAGCTTCTGCATCTTCAATGAAGTCGCCCAAAGGAGCTTCTTCATCGGTACCTACCGGCATATCGAGAGAGACCGGATCGCGTGACTGGCGCAGCAGCATTTCAATCTTGTTTTCATCAATACCGGATTCTTCCGAAAGCTCCTCGTTGGTAGCTTCGCGGCCCAATGATTGATACATCTCGCGCTTAATACGAGAAAGCTTGTTAACCTGCTCAACCAAGTGGACTGGGAGGCGAATGGTGCGGGACTGGTCAGCCATGCCGCGGGTAATCGCCTGACGGATCCACCAAGTGGCGTAAGTGGAGAACTTGAATCCCTTGGCGTAATCGAACTTCTCCATTGCGCGGATAAGGCCTAGGTTGCCCTCCTGGATGAGATCCAGCAGTGGCATACCGCGGCCGGTGTAGCGCTTGGCCAGCGAGACAACGAGGCGCAGGTTGGCTTCGAGCAGGTGGGAGCGTGCCTTCTTGCCTTCGCGGGCGAGGATCTTTAGGTCGCGCTTTTCGGCACGGGTGAGCTTTTCTGCGTTATTGAGCTTGTATTCCGCGTACAGTCCAACCTCGATGGCCTGAGCGAGTTCTACCTCATCTTCCGCGCTGAGCAGTGCGGTCTTGCCGATGCCGTTGAGATAGACGCGGACGAGGTCGGCAGAAGGATTATCGTTGGTTTGGTTGCGGCGAGATCCGCGGTCCACTTCCTGTTCTTCATCAGTAGTGGCACTTGAAGTGCCCTTGGCGGTGGTGGCAGATGTCTTCGTCATAGTGAAGCCTCCTGAATTTGTCGCCGGTTTCACAAAGTACAACGGAGTCTTTAGCGATTTAGTTCCCAGTGCAGAGAGAATTAGTAAAACCAGTTGGTCCCCGTGGTACAACTCCACCTTTTCGGGGGAGAGATACCACGGGGAGCGGTTACGAGCTGCGAATAGCTTGGTATGTGGAACTACTATCCGCGCACCTGGACGAGGTAGCGGTAGATAGTCGGTTCAGATACGCCTAGGCGCGTCGCTGCCGCGGCAATTCCGCCTTTAAGAAGGAAGAATCCTGCATCCTCAAGGTCAGAGACCACTTCGAGTCGCTCCTCGCGCTGCATGCGAGGTACTGGCGTGCTCTGGTTAGAAATTGCGGAATTCAACATGGAATCTAGAAGGTTCTCCACGTTGGAGCGCAAGGACTCGCTGACTTCTTCCTTCTCTGGCTCCTCTTCCGCAGCCTCGTCTTCTGGAACCGGGTCTGGTACCGCGACGGGTCGCTGCGGCAGCTCTTCCGTACCGGGGTAGCCGCCGAAGGCCTTTGACTTATCAAATGCGGGATCATCGGCGTTGCCGATAAGTGCGGCGGCAGTATCGCGAATGTGCACCAACTCAGAGACATCAACATTGATGCACAGCATGCCCCGCATATGGCCGGAGTCGTCTCGGATGAAAAAACTAGAAGAGCGACAAATTTTTCCTTCCGCATTGACGGCGCGGTAGCCGGTCATCATGGGGATTGCTGCGGCATCGCCTTGTTTCATAAACCACAGAGCGAAATCGGTCACTGGGCCGCCTAGCTGCCGGCCAGAGATGTGGCCGTTGGCGATGGCCATGATGGATTTATCGGGAACGTCGAGATCGTGCAGCACGATTTCGGTGTTGGGGCCCATTGCCTTACCGAGGAATTCGACGAGGGGAATGTACTGCTCGAGGAAGTTTTCTTCGGAGGCACTGCCGCTAGGGAAGTTCATTAGCTGAAGCATGTCCTTTAATTCCTGTCAGATTATAGAGAAGATATCACACGGAAGCGAATAGGCGGAAGGGGCAGTAGCGCCAAAAAAGCCGGGTGAACACAAGCGGCTTAGCGCTGTGCTCACCCGGCTCGTCGCTTCTTTACAGGGTGGTCTCTATCCACACACCGGAACTGGCGGGTGAACTGCTAGGGCCAGGCCACCTTGTGAGGTTTCCCTGTACTTGGCGTTCATATCCTTACCAGTCTTATACATGGTCCAGATGACTTCGTCCAAAGAGACGCATGGCTTGCTCTCGCGTTCCAGCGCCATGCGGGCGCTGGTGATGGAGTCAACGGCAGCGACAGCGTTGCGCTCAATGCAGGGTACCTGAACCTGCCCGAGTACTGGGTCACAGGTCAGGCCTAGCTTGTGCTCCATGCCAATCTCGGCTGCAATGCAAACCTGCTCTGGGGTAGCGCCCATGAGCTGGGCGAGACCGCCAGCAGCCATGGAGCACGCTACACCAACCTCTCCCTGGCAGCCGACCTCAGCGCCAGAGATGGAAGCGTTCATCTTGTACAAGGAAGCAATCTGGTTGCAGGCGAAGATGTAATCAGCAAACATCTCGGTGGTAACGGGCTCAACGAACTTGTCGTAGTAAGCCAGTACTGCCGGGACAACGCCGCAGGCGCCGTTCGTAGGTGCGGTGACAACGCGGCCGCAGGATGCATTCTCTTCAGAGATAGCCAGTGCGAACATATTGACCCAGCTGAGGATGTTTAGACCATCGTGCGGTTCGGACTGCTCCAGGCGGCGCCTGAGGGCAGCGGCGCGGCGGGGGACAAGCAGGGAACCTGGAAGCGGACCGTCGGTAGCGGAGCCGCGCTCGATGCCGGTGTACATGACATCGCGAACCTTGCGCAGGTGCTCATTGACCTCTTCTTCGGAACGAAGTGCCAACTCGTTGGCAAGGCCTAGCTCTGGGAGGGTCATGTTGTTCTTCTCGCATAGCTCGAGCATTTCTGCGGCGCTGGCGTACGGGAAGGGGATATCAACCTTGGCGTCCGTGCGCTTGGCAAAGTCTTCCTGCTTGACGATGAAACCGCCGCCGACCGAGTAGTAGGTCTTGTGCAGGATGTCTTCCTCGCCGGCGAAGGCGATAAGACACATGCCGTTCTCGTGCATTGGCAGGTACTCATCGTGGAAGTAGAAGCCGCCGTCCTTGGGGAATTCCACCTCGCGGGAGCCGCCCAGCATGAGCTTCTCGCTGCTGCGGACATTCTTCATGAATTCGGAGATGCCGTCGATATCAACTGTCTCTGGCTCTTCACCGGCCAGGCCGAGGAGGATGGCCTTGTCTGTGGAGTGGCCGATGCCCGTGAGGGAGAGGGAGCCGTACACATTTGCCTGAACTCGAGTGACCTTGTCAAAGAGGTCCTTTTCCTTGAGTTCGTCCACGAAAGCCTTGCCGGCTTTCATTGGGCCTAGGGTGTGTGAGCTTGAGGGGCCGATGCCAATCTTGAACATATCGAAGATGCTGATGAACATTGTTTTTCCTTGAATCCTCTGCGATTTTCTCGTCTGTGGCGGTGCTTAGAAAGCCTGGACGATGGAGTAGATGATGGTTGCTAGGGCGACGAGGCCCATGAAGAAGACGAAGTAGTTGGAAGCCTTGCCCTTGTAGCGCTTCAGTGCTGGGACCTTGTGGATGGCGACCATTGGGATGATGAAGAGCATGATGGCAATCGTCGGGCCACACAGGGTTTCAATCATGCCCAAGATGGATGGGTCAGCCCAGGCGACGAGCCAAGCGGTGACCAGCATGAAGATGAGGGTGATGGTATCGAGCTTGTGGGCGGACTCTGCGTCGTCCTTGCTTGCGTTCTTGCTGCCCTTGACGACGAGACCTTCGAAGCCTTCGGCTGCGCCGAGGTAGTGGCCGAGGAAGGACTTAGCAACTGCAATCATGGCGATGATTGGGGCAATCCACTGGATAAGTGGGTTATCGAAGTGGTTGGCCAAGTAGGACAGGATGGTGATGTTTTGTGCCTTAGCTTCTGCCATGTCAGCCGGGGAGAGGCTCAGAGCGGTGGAGAAGACGAAGAACATAACCACGACGACCATGAGGATTTCTGCGCGGAGCAAGGTCTTGCGGGACTTGGCCTCAGCGAACTTGCCGTAGGTCTGGCGGCGGTCAACGGCGAAGGAGGAAATCATCGGGGAGTGGTTGAAGGAGAAGACCATAACCGGAACCAGCAGCATCAGGGTAACGCCCATGCTGTGGCCAGAAGCCTCGCGAGCAACGTTGAGGTCGAAGGAATCAAAGAGCGCGGTATTCCACTTCGGGATGAGGTAGAGGGAAAGCAGAACCAAGATGCCGATGAATGGGTATACCAAATAGGACATGACGTGAACCACGACGTCCTTGCCCATGCGCACGATCAGGATGAGGCCGCCTACCAGCAGGAGGGAGGTAAGCCAGCGGGCCGGAGGAGTAATTCCGAGCTGGTGCTCTAGGAAGGAGTTGACCGTGTTGGTGATGGTGACCGAGTAGACCAGCAGGATGGGGTAGACCGACAGGAAGTACAGGATGTTCATCAGAACGCCGGCCTTCTTGCCAAAGTGTTCCTCGACGACGTCCGTGAGGTCACCGTCTGGCTTGGAACTGGACAGTACCAAGCGGGCCATTCCGCGGTGAGCCCAGTAGGTCATAGGCAGTGCTAAGACCGTCATGATGATAAGCGGGATGATGCCACCGATGCCGGCGTTAATGGGGAGGAAGAGGACACCAGCGCCGATTGCGGTGCCGAACAGGGAGAGCATCCATACGGTGTCTTCCTTATTCCACTTCGGTGCACCCTTCTGGCCATCGAACGGGGTGTCAATGCCAGGGGCTGGTGCGGATTCCTTGGAGGAGGGAGCTGCCTTGGAGGCCTTGAGATCCTCAGGCAACTCAGCTTGGTTTTCTGGGTGCTGGGCTTTGTTGCGCCGCGTGATTGAGTGGGACATTTTCTTTCCTACATCTAGTTGGTCGGCCGAAGCGTTTGGGCTTCTGCAACCATGATTGAGAAAAATTTTCTCAATCAATTTTGCGTTTGTAGGATTTTGAGAATCTATCTCGCATCCTGCATGTCCAGCCCTTTTGCTTCGCTGTGCCTTCAGTATAGAACAAAATCTTGCAGAGTGATAATAAATTATTGCACTGCGAGTAGGGCATTTATCACTCTCTGAGAATTTGCATTCCCTAGCGCTTTATGGCTTACTCTACACAAAATCTGGAAAAGTGGTTTGGGTCACGGAATCGTTTGTAAAAGGGCCTGCTTAACACGATTTTCAGATCTCGTGGGGCGGAAATTGAGGGTGCGGGCTAGGTCTCTACCAAGACGGTGAAAGGTCCTTCGTTCACAGAGGAAACGCGCATTTTAGCCCCGAATTGGCCTGTTTCTACTGACACGCCGCGTTCCCTGAGGTTCGCAATAATCGCCGCGATGACCGGTTCGGCCTCGGGTCCTGGAGCGGCATCCGCCCACGAAGGGCGTCGACCTTTGGCAGTGCGGCCGTACAAAGTAAATTGGCTCACCACAAGCACGGGCGCTCCGGCATCAATGACTGACACTTCGCCATCAAGAATGCGCAGTTCTGCAATCTTGCGTGCCATCTTCTCAGCGCGGGGTTGCCAATCATCCATATCCTCGCGTGAGACCCCAATTAGAGCGAGAAGGCCACCGGTTTCGGGACTAGTAATGGCCCCTACGGTCTCTCCATCGACGGTCACTGTGGCCTCCGATACCCGAGTCAAAACTGCGCGCATGGTTTACTTCTCCTTATATAACGAGTGGGGGACAGTGTGGATCTAGCTGAGGTCCGGCGAATCGGTATCCAAGAGGAGATCAGCTGGGATAAGCAGGCCATGTCGGACCATATCGATCACGGCGGGTAGAGCAGCAGTAGTAAGTTCTGCTTCGTCGAATCCGTGCGCCGCCGCATACAGGCCAATGGTTTCTTCCAGGTTCAAGCCCTGTGGGTTGAGTCCGGCGACTATGGCTGCGATGTGTTCATCTACTTCGTGGCTCCAGCGCGGACCGTCGGTGCGAGTAAGGCGTAGAGCGGCTCGTGTAAAGCCCTGGCCCAATTGCCCATCTGGGGTGCTAATATCTTCGCGTGCCAGCCCCGGGCGTACGTGGAAGTGTTTTCCCTGTAGCTCGCCGGGTACTAGGTCGCGCAACCACGCCACACGGGCAAAATATTCTTCTACTTCAGGTCCAAGTGGGTCGCTAAAGGTCTGCGGCATATCTTCGGCCAAGATATCGGCAGGTTCATCGTCGCCGATGCGTTGGATAGCGACAAATCCAAAGCCAATGCCATTGACCTCATGTTGCTGGAAATGTTCCAGCCAGGCGCGTGAGCGTTCTTGTCCTTCAGACGAGCGTACATCCAGGGATTCGTCCTCGAGCCAGGTGGACACATAGAGTGCGGGATCGGCTACGTCGCGCTGAATGATCCAGGCGGCAATTCCTTTGTCCGGCAGCCAGGAAGCAACGCGTTGCTGCCAGGTCTCGCCGCTGGTGTGTACCCAAGCGGCCAGAAGGTGAGCAGTTCCGCCAGGGGTTAGGTGGTCGGCGGCCCGAGAGACAACCAGCTCGCTGGCACCGTCCAGATTTAACCCGGAATCGCGGTAGACGTGGCCAACTTCGGGAAGACCAACGACAAAAGGTGGGTTAGCTACGAGGCGGTCAAAGCGGCGGCCGGCTACGGGGTCGAACCACGAACCTTGCAGCAATTCCACTTTCTCGCTATCGCCAGTAGTGGCAATGGTAGCCTCGGCCAACTTCAACGCGCGCTCATGCACGTCGGTGGCGGTAATCTTTTCAGCGCAATCGAGCTGCCCCAGCAATTGGACGCCCGAGCCAGTGCCTAGATCTAAGACGCTGCCCACTGGGCTTACTGGTGTGGATTGCAGTAGGGAGAGGCTTGCCGCGCCAACGCCAAGCACATGGTCTGGGCCAGGTACGTGGTCGACCAAGGAGGCGTCGACGTCGGAGAAGATGAGACGGTTGGCGCCAACGATAGTGTGGGGGCGGATATCGAGGGCAATGTAGGCCTTGCCATGGGCGTCGGCAACCGCAACATTGGCATCCAGCAACTGGGTAGCTAGGCGCGCGCCTACCGCCTCGCCCAAAAGCGTGGCCGGCAGGTGTTGATGCAGGAGGAAGAAGCGGATCAAAAGATCCAATTGAGATTCGCTGTGCGCGGCGAGCGCAACTGGTGCGGGTTCGCCGCGGAAGAGGGCCTCGGTAACTTCCGGACCTAGGTGCCCGGCTACGCCATCGGTAGTAAAACCGGCGGCGGTAAAGACGTCGGAAAGCTCAGGGGCCAGCTTGGCTAGCGCGGGGGCATCAAAGTCGGGGCCAAAAGCGGTCGTCATGTAGGCAGGAATCCTTTACTCTTCTTCGTGATCAATGATGTCGTGGTGTGCCTCAATAGGCCGGGCGGTGCCGCCGGATACCTGTGGGGCGTGGGCTTGGCTATAAAGCTGCCGGTTCATGGCTGGCTTGTACACGTTTTTCTCGCGCTTATCCTTCTTTTCTCCCCGGCCGTTGCCAATCACCACGGCTATCCAGGGGAGGGGAAATGTCACGCCCACAATGATGGCGGCTAGGAGCCACCAATGCATATAAAGGAAATAGCCGGCGATGAGTAGGGAAGGAACGCGCAAAAACTGGAAGATTCCGTACCGAATTTCGCGGCGCTTGCGGTCCTGGCCAGGCGTGAGCTTGGCATCTGTGATGAGATAGCGCTCTTTTTTGCCAAACAACCTAGACTCGGCTCCCCTCGTGCGCGTCGGAGTTCCCTCGATAAGGGGAGTGGGGCGCAGTGGCCGGCGTGCATGACGTGTACATGTTCTCCAAGGGTAGCCGCCTGACTCGCAAAGTTCGATGCCGATGCGGCAAAATGGAGTGCGTGACTACGACTACGAAGACAATTGAACGGCCAGATATTCGTGAAGACACTTCGACGACGGATAATGACACGCCGAAGTTCTTCCACTACGTCAAAAAGGATCACATCCTCGATTCCGCGGTGAACGGCAAGTACGTCGTTGCGCTGTGCGGTGAAACTTTTCCGGTGACCAAGCAGGCAAAGCCGGGTTCTCCGGTGTGCCCCGATTGTGAGCGTGTGTATAAGGGTCTGCGCCGCAAGTGAGGACTTTTAAAAAGACTAACCTTCGCGCCTGGCAGCAATCCGCCCTCGATAAATTCCTCGCTACTAAGCCGCAGGACTTCATGGCGGTGGCGACCCCGGGCGCCGGAAAGACTACCTTCGCACTGCGCATTGCCACCGAGCTCATGGAAGACCGCACGGTCGAGCGCGTCATCGTGGTGGTGCCTACCGAGCACCTTAAGACCCAGTGGTCTAGCGCTGCCGCGCGCGTAGGTCTAGCTCTAGATCCCGCGTTTAGCAATTCCTCTGCCGTTAATCCCTCCATGGACGGCATTGTGGTGACCTATGCGCAGGTGGGTATGCACCCCTTCAAGCACCGCGCGGTGGCCTCTGCTCGGCGCACTTTGGTGATCCTTGACGAGATTCACCATGCAGGCGACGCCAAGAGCTGGGGCGATGGCGTCAAGGAAGCCTATGATGATGTCAATCACCGCCTAGCTTTGACCGGTACGCCTTTCCGCTCCGATGACTCGCCCATTCCATTCGTTCAGTACGTAGACGATGGGGAGGGGCACAAGGTATCCCGTTCGGACCACACCTATGGCTATGGCGATGCGCTTGCCGACGGCGTCGTGCGCCCCGTTGTCTTTCTTTCTTACTCTGGCGAAGCCCGCTGGCGCGATTCGGCTGGTGAGGAGCATGCAGCCCGTTTGGGCGACATTATGAATGCGGAGCAAACCGCCCGAGCGTGGCGCACCGCCTTGGACCCCAAGGGCGAGTGGATCCCTGCGGTGCTGCAGGCGGCGCATACCCGCCTGATGCAAATGCGACGCAATATGCCGGATGCCGGCGGCCTGGTGCTGGCTTCGGATACGACGACCGCACGCGCCTATGCCAAGATCCTCAAGCAGCTTTCCAATACACCCGTGTCGGTGATTTTGTCTGATGATCCCGGCTCCTCGGACCGCATTCAGGAATTTTCGGAGTCCACCGATGAGTGGATGGTGGCAGTCCGCATGGTGTCCGAGGGCGTCGACGTCCCGCGCCTAGCGGTGGGCGTCTATGCTACCTCGGCATCGACCCCCCTCTTTTTCGCCCAGGCCATCGGCCGCTTCGTGCGCTCGCGCATGCCGGGTGAGACGGCGTCGGTTTTCCTTCCTTCGGTCCCTGTCCTGCTGGGTTTGGCCGAAAATATGGAAAGGTCCCGCGACCACGTCTTGGGTGAAGAAAAGCCCGACAAGGAAGGCTGGGACGATGAACTGCTAGAGCAGGCGAATCAGAAGAAGACCGAACCAGACATGCTGGAGAAGTCTTATGAGTCGCTTGGTGCCGAGGCAGAGTTCTCGGGCCTGCTCTACAACGGTTCGCAGTTCAATACCGGGGATATGACCACCGATGAGGAAGCGGACTTCCTTGGCATTCCCGGACTACTGGATGCGGACCAAGTAAAAGATTTGCTGCGCAAGAAGCAATCCGAAGAAATGGACCGCCGCGAAGCGGAGGAAAAGGCGCGACGCGCCGCTGAGGCGGAGGAAGCTCACCGCCGCAAGCTCTACGGCATGGACTATGCCCCGGCCTCACGGAAGAAGTCTATGGAATCTGAGCCCAGCGACACCGGAGTCGTCGACGAGCTAGGCCAGCTGCGCAAAGAGCTCAATACGGTCGTATCCATCGCTGCCCAGCGCTCCGGCCGCCCGCACGGTGCTATCCATACTGAGGTGCGCAAGGCCTGTGGCGGTCCGCCCACCGCGCTGTGTAGTGCCGAGCAGCTGCGCGAGCGCATCGAATACCTGCGCAAGTGGTAGAGGTAGAGCGGCCCACGGTGGCTAGAAAGTAGTTACGCAAAAAGCCCGCACCGAAATTGGTGCGGGCTTTCTACGCTCCTGCAGCTGCAGCGATTAGTCGAGGTAATCGCGCAGAACCTGCGAACGGGATGGGTGGCGCAGCTTCGACATCGTCTTGGACTCGATCTGACGAATGCGCTCGCGGGTAACTCCGTAGACCTGGCCAATCTCGTCCAAAGTGCGCGGCATGCCGTCGGTCAAGCCAAAGCGGAGGCGAACCACGCCGGCTTCACGCTCGGACAGCGTTGTCAGCACGTCTTGGAGCTGATCCTGCAGTAAGGTGAAGGATACGGCGTCGACCGCGATGACGGCCTCGGAGTCCTCGATGAAGTCACCCAATTGGGAATCGCCTTCGTCACCGATGGTCTGATCCAAGGAAATGGGCTCGCGGGCGTACTGCTGGATTTCGAGCACCTTTTCCTCGGTGATATCCATCTCCTTCGCCAGCTCCTGCGGGGTAGGCTCACGGCCCAAGTCCTGCAGCAGCTCGCGCTGGATGCGGCCCAGCTTGTTGATGACTTCCACCATGTGCACTGGGATGCGGATGGTACGAGCCTGGTCAGCCATGGCGCGAGTAATGGCCTGGCGGATCCACCAGGTGGCGTAAGTGGAGAACTTATAGCCCTTGGTGTAATCGAACTTCTCCACCGCGCGGATAAGGCCCAAGTTACCTTCCTGAATGAGGTCCAAGAAAGCCATGCCACGGCCGGTGTAGCGCTTGGCCAAGGAAACCACCAGACGCAGGTTGGCCTCCAGTAGGTGGTTCTTGGCCTTGCGGCCATCGCGGGCGATGCTGCGCAGGTCGCGCTTTTCCATGGGGGAGAGCTTGGCAGCCTTATCGCCTTCGGCGCGGGCTTTTTCCATCTCATCCATGCGGTGCTGTGCGTACAGGCCAGCCTCGATGCGCTTGGCTAGGGAAACCTCTTGCTCGGCGTTGAGCAGGGCGACCTTACCAATCTGCTTGAGGTAGGCACGAACGGAGTCAGCAGAGGCGGTTAACTGCGCATCCTTGCGTGCCTGGCGCAGCGCAGCGGATTCTTCCTCGTCCCAGACGGAAGAGGAGTCTTCCTCTTCTTCCTCATCGTCGTCGTCCAAGTCCTCTTCGAGGTCTTCGCCGGCGTCGAAGTCATCATCGTCTTCGATGTCCGCATTGGTGGGATCGAAGTCGACGTCTTCGTCGTGCTCGTCCTCCTCGAGCTCCTCTTCTGCTTCCGGCTGTGCCTGCTTTTCGGACTCGGCTGGGGATTCCTGCTTCTTTGCCGCGGATTTGCGGACCGTCTTCTTAGTGGCCTTTTTGGCAGACTTTTTGGCAGTCTTCTTCGCAGTCTTCTTGGCTGTTTTCTTAGCGGTCTTTTTGGCCGTCTTCTTAGCCGTCTTTTTCGCGGTTTTCTTTGCCGTCTTCTTGGCGGTCTTCTTTGCAGGAGTAGATGCCTCAGCGGCGTTTTCGCCCTCGCCGAGTGCCTGGTCTGAAGATTCAGTGGCTGCCACGTACGCCCTTTCGACTAACTTCTTGATTGAAACAGCTCTGTGCGCCCTTGTCGGGCGCTCGTGCATCAGTGTGATGTTAGCGCGTTGTGGCCTTATGCAGGCCAGACACGCCCTAGAGCTATTTAACTTAGGATCGACCGCCCAGTATAGAGGATCTTTCCAATCTGCCGGTGGATAGGGTCACCTGCAGTGCGTAAATATTACGGTTTCAAACCATCTACCGCCGCCATTGCAGCTCCGACAATTCCTGCGCGATTGCGCAGTTGTGCAGGCATGACGGGGGTTTCAATATCAAGGTGTGGGCCCCACTTTTCAAACTTGCGGGAAATTCCACCCCCGATGAGGAAGGCCTGCGGGTTAAAGAGCTTTTCATATTCCGCGAGGACCTTGTTGAGTCGTTTAGTCCACTGCTTGTACTTGAGTTCCTCGCGGTCCTTTACTGCCGAGGACGCAATCTTCTCAGCCTCGTCATCGCCCACCGTGAGGTGCCCCAGTTCGGTATTAGGGAACAACTGGCCGTCCAGGAAAAATGCCGAACCGATACCGGTGCCTAGGGTTAGGAAAATTACGGAGCCCTCCTTGGCGATGTCCTCTCCGTAGGCGACCTCGGCTAGTCCCGCCGCGTCGGCGTCGTTAAGCACGACAAAATCTGCATCGAGGTAGTCCGCAAAGAGTTCTGTGGCGTTGACCCCAATCCAGTCCTTGGAAATATTTGCCGCAGTCTCGACTTCTTGGTTGCGAACCACGGAAGGCAGGGTGATGCCAACGGGGCCGTCCCACTGTTTTTCCTGCACGATGTGGGCTACCACCTTGGCAACATCGTGCGGCGTAGATGGCTGTGGGGTGGCGATCTTCATGCGTTCACCCACGAATTCGCCGGTGGCAAGGTCCACCTCAGCGCCTTTAATGCCGGAGCCGCCGATATCGATGCCGAAGGAATGGCCAGAAAGAGTAGTCATGCCCGATAGTCTAGAAGAAGGCACAATAGTTGGCATGACTGAGCAGATCGATTTTCTCCACTTGCGGGATTTTGCCGTTTCTACCGCCACGCGGGCTGCGGAATTAATTACTGCGCGGCGCGCAGAACTCGTAGCAGGCGACGGCATCGCGGCGCATACTCACACCAAGTCCAGCGACGTAGATCCAGTAACGGAGGTCGATACCGCGACAGAGGAGTTCATTGCCACCACCATCCGCACCCAACGCCCCGGGGACGGAATCTTTGGCGAAGAAGGCGCCAATGTGGAATCGACGAGTGGTGTTACCTGGATTGTCGATCCGATTGACGGCACCGTGAATTTCCTCTACGGGGTGCCGGACTACGCCGTATCCATTGGTGCAGAATACCAAGGGCACCTCGTAGCTGGCGCGGTGGTCAACGTGGCGCGCGGGCGCACCTATGCGGCCGCAGCCGGCCGAGGTGCCACGGTCACCGGCCCAGACGGAATTGAGCACGCACTGCGGTGTGGCCAGACACAAGATCCTGCGTTGGCCTTGGTAGCCACCGGCTTTGGCTACGAAGCTGACCGGCGAGCAGCCCAAGCCGAGCTCCTTACCAAGCTCCTGCCTAATGTGCGTGATATTCGCCGCATCGGCGCTGCCGCGCTCGACCTATGCAGGGTGGCAGAGGGAACCGTTGATGCCTACTTTGAGCACGGCATCAATGCGTGGGATTTCGCTGCTGGGGCAATCATTGCTCGCGAGGCAGGTGCGGTGGTGCGCCATCCAAGCTTTGATAAAGGCTCCGCTGACGGTGAACTTACCTGGGCCGCGGGGGCAGATTTGGCCCCCGCATTCGAAAAGCTTTTAGCAGCGCACAGGGCCACGGACGTGCTGCGGGGGTAATAGTTTCCCACGCCGGCGAGCGGTGAGATGACATCGAGCCATTTGTGCTTTACTATGCGCGATCGATAAATACCCATTCCTTAAAGCAACTTGACCATTAGGGGCGTGCATTATGGCCACCGATTATGACGCACCGCGCCGGCGCGCGGAAGATGAACTCGAAACTGACTCTCTAGAAGGACTCAAAGCCGCTGAGGGCGATAACAACGGCATGGACGATGACGGAGAAATCGTTGAAGCCTTCCAGCCGCCATCAGTAGACCTCACGGGCGAGGAGCTTAATGTTGAGGTAGTTCCACGTCAGGAAAATGAGTTTACCTGCGGTTCGTGTTTCCTAGTGCAGTCAAATAAGCGTTACTCCCACGAAGAGGACGGCCAACCAATCTGCAAGGATTGCGCCTAAAGGAATACTCAGCAGAAACGAAACCCCGCACTCGGCAACTTTAAACCTGCCGGGTGCGGGGTTTGTTGTAGCAGCCACATTTGGCGGATTCTAGTGGGGTTGAGTTTATCAGTGCGGCCATTTTCTCGGCTGGTGTTTGAAAGCCCAGGGTTTTGCGGGGGCGGCGGTTGAGTTGCATGGCGACGAATTCTAGGTCGGCTGCACTATGGACGCTTAGGTCTGTTCCTTTAGGGAAGTACTGCCTTAGTAGTCCGTTGGTGTTTTCATTGGTGCCTCGCTGCCACGGCGAGCCAGGATCGCAGAAGAACACGGGACAGTTTGTAGCTACAGAAAAGGCCTTATGGCAGGCCATTTCACTTCCCTGGTCCCAGGTAAGTGAGCCTTTGAGATGATCTGGCAAGCCAGCGATCGCTTTAGTAAGTGCTTCATTTACTTCGGTAGCACTATGCCCATTAGGTAAATGCAGCAAGATGACATAGCGCGTGGTTCGCTCTACTAGCGTGCCAATTGCAGACTTATTACCCGC